>JAPLFH010000031.1 GCA_026390815.1 Ignavibacteriales bacterium
AGGATTGTACTTGCCTACTGCAAGTAGGTTGGACTAAAGTCCAGGATTTTTTGAGGATTCCGATACTCCGGCATAAATGCCGGAGCTATTCAAGTACAAAATTTCCTTAGGTTGACGCCTATGTGCTGCAAGCAGGGATGACATATAAAAACTTTATTTATTCTGAAATCAAAACAATTGTACCAATTTTGATTGAAAAACATAATCGTTAAGTTGACGCCTATATATGGAGGGCAGGCACAATCCGGTTTATAGGACAATTTGTAAATTGGATAAATTATTTTCTTAAGTGGCTGCATCAATGGGTTTGGTTTTAGTGTTGGGTGCGTAAAGTATTTGAAATTGGGGAAACAACCTTTTTAACAAATTAGTTGAATATACAAAAGTGGGAAAATGAAAAAGTTATTGTTCCTTTTTTTTATCTCTTTACTATTTCTACCTTCGTGTAAAAAAGACGAAACTCCTGTTAGTAATCAAGATACTAATTTAAAATTTATGGGGACCTGGATTGGCAACAATAAACCTGCCCCGCATGCTGTTGACAGTTATACGTTCATTTTTACAGAGGACCGTTATTCTAAAAGTTGGGTGAATCAAGCTGGAGCCATAACTGAAAAAGGAAACTATACTACAACAGAAACACAGCTTACATTTAAACCTGATGGTGAATCCCACCAGGGATGGATGGTTGTTGACTATACCATTAATGATACAAATTTAACAATACAAAATTGGGAGGGTGATGGTTACCCGCTTATCCTAAAAAAACAAGGAACAATTGAACTTCCTCTATCTGCTCCGCTACTTATATCACCCGCTGATAGTGCAATAAATGTTTTCCTTACTCCAACACTTAATTGGGCTGCAAGCAGTGGAGCAATAAGTTACACTGTACAGGTATCATCAAGCAGTAGTTTTATTAGTTTTAATTATAATCAGAGCGAACTAACCGGAACGAATCAACAAGTAACCGGACTATCAAATAACACTAAATATTTCTGGCGGGTGAATGCCGCCAACAATTTCGGAACTTCTGCATGGGCTGAGGTTTGGTCTTTCACCGTACAAGCTGGTGGAAAAACTGGTGAACCTTGTCCTGGTATACCGACTGTAGCCTACGCTGAAAAAACGTATCATACAATTCAAATAAACGAACAATGTTGGCTAAAAGAAAACCTTGATGTGGGAACAAAGATTCTTGGATACCAAAACGCAAGTAACAATGGAACAATAGAAAAATACTGCCCTGAAAATGATCCAAGCAATTGTGCGATGTATGGCGGTCTATATCAATGGAGTGAAGCGATGGCATATGACACAACACCAGGTACAAAAGGTATTTGTCCTGATAGTTGGCATATACCCACATTAGCAGAGTTCCAAACATTGGCAACCGCAGTAGGTGATGATGGAAATAAATTAAAAGCAGCAGGGGAAGGAACCGGAATAGGAGTTGGCACAAACACAAGTGGTTTTTCCGGGTTGCTTGCGGGTTCAAGATACAACAATGGTTATTTCGGTTATTTAGGATACTACGCTTCCTATTGGTGTTCAACTG
Organism: Ignavibacteriales bacterium; assembly: GCA_026390815.1. Taxonomy (NCBI): domain Bacteria; kingdom Pseudomonadati; phylum Ignavibacteriota; class Ignavibacteria; order Ignavibacteriales; species Ignavibacteriales bacterium. Next base: position 1,559 of record JAPLFH010000031.1, read on the forward strand.
ATTTCGATTCCACGCACGCATTCAGCTTAGTATTGTTCTACGATTATAATGATATTACTTTGAGCATCTTTAACAAGGTTTACGGTTTTAGTGTTCGGTGTATTAAGGATTAAGCTTTTTAGCGATTTGCGTTATCCCACGGCATTCCGTTACCGTAATTAGTAACTCATATCCCGGACGAACTGGAAACAAGCATGTAAGAATTGGTTAATCGACAAAACGGGAAGCAACGATTCTGCAGTTTTAAGAATATTCATTACTAAATTCTTTTTCCATTTTACACAAGATTTAAAAACTAATTGAATATTTACCATCTCACGCCCGCTTGCCGTGTCTGTTGCACAACTCTGAAACGTTCTTCCACTTGGCAGTCACGGTCCATGAGCCTGTCCGAGAACTTAGATTTGTTAAATTAATTTTCACAATATTGCATTTAAATAATTTATAACCCCCTCTTATTGGATTTTTATTCTTGCAATACTAGTTCTCGGACAGACTCTTGGTCCGTGACAGCCAAGCCGGGTAGTTGTACAACGGACTTGGTAGGCAAGGTTTGACGTTTGACATTTCACTACTGCTTTTCACTCCACATTAAAACAGCAAGCGCAAATTCTCCGTTGCACCATGAAAGCGGGGAAGCCGGACTGCAATCTGATTCATTTAAATAAATTCTTTCCGGCATCAAGCCATAGCTGTTGGAGTTATTTATCATCCAATCAATATGTTTTATTGCAGCAGTTGGATTGCCGGTAATAGAAAAATATTGTGATAGTGCAGCAGTTGGAAAGAAAAATGCATCTCCGCCATAACCGGATAACCACGCATTATCTTTTGCTTCGAAGTATTGCAAGCCACCGCCCAGAACTGTTGTATTCTTCAAATAAAACTCAACTGACTTTTTCACTTCATCATTTTCCGGAAATCCCCAAAGTACTCCAAACGGAATGGTTGTATCCCAAAGATTTATCTTCTCACCTTTTTTATCTGCAATACTTCTGTTGTCTTCGGTTTTAATTCCGGTAAATCGAACAGCTGTGTAGGTCTGCCTTTTCTTATCAAAAGTAAAATCAAGCGAAGAAGAAATTTTTTCGAACGCATCTTCATATTTTTCTGTGCGTTTAGGATCGCCAAATCTTTCCGCAAATTTAGATGCCGTTTTCAAAGCGGCAGCGCAAATCATATTTGTTGTTGGCAGGTAGCCAGTCCATTCAACAATCCCTCCTTCATAAAGCAATCCGTTCTCATCAATTTTACTAACCAGAAAATCTGCTAATTCAAAAATCAAAGATTTGTCCGCAAGCCATTCAAGTTTTTGTTTGTAGAACTCATTAACAAGCCATATAAAATAACCGTTAGCATCCCACTCGGGTTCATCGTAGCGTGCACCGGAGCCGGCATCTACTGCTTTTGAGTAAGCATCATATCTGGCAAAATATTCCCCGGCGCTTTTCTTTGGTATTTCTGGTTTTGCCCAAAACGAAATAATTTGTTTTGCTTCATCATAATGACCTGTTAATAAAAATGCTCTGGCTGACATCATTGCATCGCGGGGATAAAGCTGGGGCATGCCATTAGTAAGAAATTGTCCGGTAATATCAGCCGGTACCATTCCATTTAAATTAGCAGCTTTAACTGAATAAAGAGTTCGTTTATAATAATCTAAATATTTTACACCATCTTTGTTATTCTTAATCTTAGGCAGCTTTCCACTATTCATCCAACTATTCCAGAATTTGGAAGAAGCAGCAGACAAACTTTTTTCCAATCTTAAGATTTTCAAATTTGCTTTTAATTCATTTAGCGAGGTTCCAGCTAAAATTAAAATCTCTTCTTTATTACGGCAGGAAATTGTAATAATTGAATCGTTAATAGAAATTTCTTTGCCGATCACTTTTGGTGCAAAAATAATGTACGTCCCATTTGTCCATTGTGCAATTGCTACATTATCCTCTTTCTTAAATGATGAAAGAATCGTTTTCCGATCTGTAATAATATTTTTTCTAAGATGGATTTGGCAGCTTGTTGTAGTTGGAATTTTAGAATTCTTCAGATCCAATGAAAGAACAACAGCATTTTCAGGATGGACAAAACATTTTACATCCTTGTAGGATCCATTGCTAAATAAAGTACGGGTTATTGTTGTAAAGAAATTTTCCAATCCAACGGAATCTTCAACAATTTTAACTGTGTTTCCTCTTTCATCAAAAACATCAAATGTAGTTGAAGCAATGTAGTCTGTTGTATAATCATTTAAATAGAAATGTTGAATTCCTTTGCCTTTAGTAATTTTAGTCATCCTCGCATCATCGGAATAGACAAGACAGATATTTCCATTACCAAGGATGGCGTTTCCTTTCCAGGGACGTGTGGATAATTGAATATCCTGTTGCGCCATTAGGTTTGAAACCATAATTAAAAAAAATGCCGCAATAATATATTTGGAAAAATTATTTTTCATTAGTTCCTCGTTCCTTTAATTTTAATTTTGAGATCCTAAACTTAAAAATATTTCATCTTACTTTTTTTCAATTAGCTCTTACCTTAAACAAAAAATTCAATTGAACTAAATCCCTGGTAGAAATTATTTAGAGCCCAATGATTGCTGCTGCATCCATTCATACAATTCAGGATTATTATATGTCTCTGTCCAGGAGTTATGTCCTGCTTCCGGATAAACAGTAAATTTAACATTACCGCCACAGGCTTTAAGAGCATTCACCATAGTTTCCGCTTCTTTAACAGGAACTACATTATCTTTTTGACCATGAAAAACCCAAGCCGGAATATTTTTTAATTTGCAAACTGCGTCCGCATTTCCACCACCACAAATTGGAATAATTGCGGCAAATCTATCAGGGTATGTAATAGCTAAATCCCATGTGCCGTATCCGCCCATACTTAAACCTGTAACGTAAACTCTGGAAAGATCAACTTCATAATTAGCCTCTATGTTATTCAATAATGCATCAAGAACATCTGTAGACCATCTTTCATCATCTGGACATTGAGGAGAAACAATTATAAATGGAAAATTTTTCCCTTGATCAACTAACATTGGAGGACCATGCTTTTTTACTAAATTAATATCCGTTCCTCTTTCACCAGAACCATGTAAGAATAACACCAGCGGATATTTAGTTTTTTCTTTTCCATAATCTTCCGGAAGATAAAGCAGGTATCCGGTAGTAACTGTTTTCCGATATTCCTTTGTAAAATACTGCGGCTGTTGACCCGGTTTTGTTTGGATAATTTGAGTAGGTGAACAACCGGTTAAGATCATTCCAGAAATCAGAATCGAGAGAATTAAAAGTTTCTTCTGCATCAGATGTACTCCTTTAATTGAGGAAATTTTATACAAAACTTATCAATTAAAAAGGAAAATATCTATTAGCTGTTTGAAAAAACTCTTGCGGCATTTCTGGTTACTTTTGTCAAGAGGTAAACAATATAACTTGAAAAGACTTCTTCCATAAAGTATGATAACAATTATTGTAACTTTTTTGGTGAAGGATTTTTATTTGATTTAAAAGAATTGAGAGACGCATAAAAGTGCGCCTCTATAAAATTGAATTTATTATTTTGGGGATTTGAGGATTAGCTTCCCTTAATCTCTTTTAGCACTGCATCAGCAACTTTGCTAAGTACCTCATCAGAATTATAGAACCCCTTTGCTATTTTTAATTTAATCTCTTCTAAATTCTTAGAAGCAACCTTCCCCTCATTTAAAATTTTCGCTTGTTCAGAAATTTCTAATTTATCAACTTGTTTAGCCGAAACAGAATTCGAATTTACTTTCTTAGTTTCTGCATCAGAAAATTTTTGGGGATCGGGTACTAAATTAATATAATTATTTGGACCATGAACTTTCAATTTTTCACCTTTTGTATAGTGCTAATTTTTTTTGATTTGTAAGATTGCTTAGTTCAATGCTTACCCTGTTTATTTCTTCTTCCTTATCCTTAATGATATTATCGAAAGTATTTTTAGTTTTTTTAGTCACATCTTCTAATTCTAAGTCTATTTTTTTCATCTCCTCTGCAGTTGCCTGGCTTTTTATCTCATTTTCGGAGTTTTTCAAGTGAAGGGCAATTGTTTTTATCTCTCTAAAATTATCGTTAAAATTTTCATCAGTTATGCCCAAAAGTTTTTCAATAACTGAATTCCAATCCATTTTTAACGAAGCCACTTTAGTTGATAAATCAATCATATGCTAAATTTATCCTCCAAACATCATCGTTTGCATATTCACAATTAATTGCACTTGCATCTGCATTTGTTGGTATTGATTTCTTAACGATTCCACGCTTTTATCAATTCTTTTTTGGGAAGCAGTAATTGAATCATTTAGATAAACAGCCGATTTATCAACCGATGATTTAGCGCGTGTTAAATATCCGTTTGTTCCAACATATAAATTAACTCTATCATAAAGTGCGGCGGCAATGCCATTTGAAGAGGTAAAAAGGGTTGCAACCTGATTAGTATTATCACGAACCGCATTTTCAAGTTGAGTGCTGTCACTTATTGTTAAGCCAGAAGTTGAATTAAAAGTAATACCTAACTTGGAAAGATTGTTTATTTCGCTTGCACTAATTCCGCCAACTGAAGTTACAGCTAAATTGTTTAATGTAGATAAAATTGAAGATGCATTTGAATCGCCCAGCAACAAACCTCTATCTCCATTTGTTTTGGCACTGCTGTTAGTTTTAATGTAAGTATAAATATCATTAAATTTATTTATAAAACTTTCTATTTTTGATTTGATACTTGCAGTATCAACAGCAAACGAAACAGCAACAGTTGTATCAGTTGGCTGCATAACAGATTTTAAGTTTACTGTTGCACCGGATACTAAATCAGTTATGCTATTAGAATTTCTTTCAATGTTAAGACCATTAAATTCAACCATAGCATTAAGAACAGAAGTACCATAAATAAATCCTGGTGTATCATCTCCACCGGTATTTTGAACAAATGTTGTTCTCGTTCCACCAAGATTAAGACCAATGGAGCTTAGAGCTAAATTAGTTCCACCGGTTTCAGAAAGATTTGTAATTCGAAAATCATTGCCGGATTCCTTAGCGGTTAATGATAATTGCGTTTTGGAAGTAACCGGAGTAAACACAGAAGCTGTAACAATGCCAGATGCTGCTTTTTCTTTTGTTGCGCTAATGTTAAGATCAGAAACCAAATCAAATCCACTTACTGTAGAAATGGAAATATACTTAGATTGATCTTTTACTGTAAGTTTTAATTTTACATCTCCGGCGCTTGGAGAATCCACAACCTTTTCTGCAGTTATACCGGAAATATTTGTGTTTATACTTGTAATTAGCTGGTTTACTAAATCATTATAATCGGTTGCGCTTGCAATAGAAATTGTAGTTTCTGTACCATTTAAATTTATTTTGAATGAGCTTGCACCACCACTGTAAACACCTGCTCCAGATTTTGCATTGGAGGTTATTACCGCTTTATCAAGATTAATTGCATTCTGTATTTTCGCCATCACGTCTTCGTTAGTAATCCCATTGGTATCAAAATCCGAGGAAATAAAATCAACATCAACATTAGAAGTAAATTCACCTCCGCTGCCATCACCAGTTTTTATCGCAAAAGAGCGCGACCCCTCAGTCGTTATAATTGATGAATAGTCTGTTGAATTCATTTTACTTCCAATAACAAGATCATTCTTAGCCATTTGATTTACACGAAGCGAATAAGAGCTTGCTGCTGTAGTGCCGGATGCAGTAACAGAAATAAAATTTGCATTTGATGAAGAAGCTGATTTGTTGGCAAAAACCGAACTGCTGTCTGTGTTCTTTAATTCACTTAAAATAGTTTTTAGATCGCTAAGCTTTGTGTTTAAAGTCGAGTAGGCTGTAGATAGGTTTTGATACTTTGTCTTTCGGGTACTCAAAGGATCAATTCTTCTATTCACCTCCATTGCCTGGTAATTATTTACAAGCGTATCAATAACAGAGGATGTTAAAAAATTACTTGCCATTTTAAGCCTTGTAGTTTTTAATCGCGTTAACCCAGGCGTCTCTTAAATCGGTAAGCACTTGTTTTACAGAATCATGGTTACCGTTCCTCATTTCTTCCTGGCAGTAATAATATAAACGGAACAAGCCAACAGCAATTTCTCTGGAATTTTGGTCGTCAAATCTAAGAGCATTTATTAATTCCTGAATAGCATTGTTAGTTTTAATCAAGTCGTGCCTGGAACAACTGGCAATTGCAAAATCATAAATCTTTATAATTATTTGTTGTGGCGATGCCTCAAGAATTTCTTTTACTAAGTACTGGTTCAATCTATTGTTTTGAGTATTGGGATAATAAGAATAATTCATGTCTTTTCCATTTTCAATTTAGTAATTAAAAATACCCCCGGAAAAACACCGGGGGTACCACGTTTTTCAAACTGTCTCTTATCTAAAAAGTGAAAGAAGATTTTGTGGAGAAGCATTCATTTGAGCAAACATTGCTGTTCCAATCTGTTGAGCAATTTGCCCTCTGCTGGCATTCATTTGCTCTAGAACAACATCTGCATCAAATATGTTGGAAAGTGTTGATGCATTGTTTGTAATTGATGCTGTTAAGAATTCTTCTCTTGAACCAAGAGACTGCTGCAGGTTACCAATTCTGCCTAGCGCGTTTCGTACATTATTTACAACTGTTGTAGTATCAGCATTTATAACATCTGAATCAGTAGTTGACTGAAGACTGCCGGTACCAATTAGAGTTGCCATTGTACTAGAACTTAAAATACTTGTGTCCGCAAAATCCACACTAAACGAAGCTCCACCGACATCAAAAGAAGCATTTGATAATGCTGTAGATCCGTCGGTACTGGCTAACAACTGGGTGCCATTGATGTTTGTATTCTTTAGAATAGAATCAATTTCACCGGCAAGAGTTCTGATATCAGAAGCTATGCTAGCTGAGTTCTTTAATGGATCATCTGCATCAGTTTGTTTAGCTTGAATTTGATTTAATTTGTCATTTATCTGTTGTAAAGCCATTTCTGCTGTTGACAAATAATTCTTTGCAGAAGAAATATTACCAAGCTGTGCTTTCATTTTCAAGTTCTGAGCCTCAAGTTTTTTACCAACGTTGAAACCAGAAGTATCATCAGCAACAGAGTTGATCTTCTTTAAAGTAGCTAAACGAAGCTGTGCTTGCGCAGTTGCCGCATTAGTTTTAGATAATGCATTATAAGCATCAAGTGCGCCTGAATTCGTGTTAATAGAGAAACCCATTTTGTACCTCCTTGTATTTATGTTAGATAATTGCCAGGCATCCATGCCTGTATTTGTTTGTTAGTTTATTTAAATGGTTCTCAATTTCATTATCGATAGGATTTTTTTTTTTTTTAGGTTTGTTCGCAACAAAGTTTAGAAAAATATTTTGTAAAAATGATTTCTCTTTAGTTTTGCCCGATGATTTTTTTGCGAAGATAATTGTTACTACTATAAGTTTGAAATGAGGTAAGATTTTACTTTATATTTTCTTCCCACACAGCAACCTAATATTTTTTTAAACAGATAGCGAGAATTGCGTTTTACCAAAATGAAGGTAGCGGTGGTTCAAATTAAAATTAGTGTAATAGTATAATCCTATTTTGCGCAGTTTATAAGATGAAAATTTTGTAGAGGATTTAATCAATCCTTCCCGTGTATGCAATATCGAAATGAAGATTTAACCAATTAAAAAACTTGATCATTCGTTGCCAATATTTTTCTTCGTGTTCAGATTCTTTGTCATCAATTACAATAAAAATATATTTTCAAAATACCCCCGGAGCTAACCCTCCGGGGGTACCACGTATTCAGATTTCCTCTTATCTAAAGAGGGACAAAAGGTTTTGTGGAGAAGCATTCATTTGAGCAAACATTGCTGTTCCAATCTGTTGAGCAATTTGCCCTTTGCTGGCATTCATTTGCTCCAGAACAACATCAGAATCAAATATGTTTGAGAGTGTTGATGCATTATTTGTGATGGATGCTGTTAAGAATTCTTCTCTTGAACCAAGAGACTGTTGCAAGTTACCAATTCTGCCTAACGCATTTCGTACACTATCTGCAACCGTTGAAGTATCATAACCAAGAACCGTTGCATCTGTTACTGAGGTCAGGTTGGATGTGCCAATAGCTGTTGCCAATGCTGCTGTACCAAGGTAGCTGCTGCTTCCAAAATCCACACTAAATGAAGCTCCACCTACGTCAAATGCTGCGCTTGTTAATGCAGTTGATCCGTCTGTGCTAGCTAACAACTGTGTGCCGTTGATGTTTGTATTCTTTAGAATAGAATCAATTTCACCGGCAAGAGTTCTAATATCAGATGCTATGCTTGCTGCATTTTTTAACGGATCATCAGAATCGGTTTGTTTAGCCTGGATCTGATTTAACTTATCATTTATCTGTTGCAAAGCCATTTCTGCGGTTGATAAATAATTTTTTGCAGAAGAAATATTACCGAGCTGTGCTTTCATTTTCAAGTTCTGAGCTTCAAGTTTTTTACCAACGTTGAAACCAGAAGTATCATCAGCAACAGAGTTGATCTTCTTTAAAGTAGCTAAACGAAGTTGGGCTTGAGCGGTAGCGGCATTAGTTTTTGCTAATGCATTATAGGCGTCTAAAGCGCCCGAATTGGTGTTAATCGAGAATCCCATAATATACCTCCTTGTATTTTGTTGTAAAATTTCAGGCTTCCTTGCCTGATTGTATCTTTAATAGATAATTCGATTCTCAATTCTATTATCGGAAGTAATTATTTTTTTTATATATATAATGCAATTTATTTTAATAATTATTTTTTGTGTTATTAAACGATGAAAAGATTTACCAAATTCATTTGGTCACTTAATCAAAATAATGCTGTGAGTTTCTGTTTAAGCAATGGTAGCCTGGCTTTTATTTCTGGAATATTACTATAATTAGTTTCAAGAAAATTTATATAACCGGATATTTTGTTTACCTGATTTGATTTTACATAAAGAGAAATTAAGTGAAAAAGTGTAGATGGTTCACTTTCATTAGAATCAACAAGAGACTCTAAAACTGTAATTGCTTTTTCAACCAAATTATTATCAGCCAGAGTTACTCCATATAAACTCACAAAGCCTGGCTCCTTTGAAAAACTATAAGCCAGTTTCTCCAGTATTCTTAATTTTGATTCGGAGAAATTATATATCCGTAAAAATTCAAGAAAGTAATCCAAATTTTTTCTATTAATTAAACCAACAAGTTCCATTTCCTCGTTTTCACTTAAACGAATTTTTGAACATAACTTCTTTATCAAACCAATTTTTTTATCAAAATTATTTCCCGGTTGAATTCGCAAATATTTTTCTAAAGCGGTTAAATAAAAATCCAGATTTTTTTTATTTTCCGATTGTATGGCTAAGATAATTCCAAAATATATTATTTCATCTTCACTTAGAATTATATCAATTGAAGAATAATTATTTCCGGTAAACAACCTGTTATTCTGCTCCAACGCCATCGCGCAATAGTATTCGGCTTTTGATAAATTTTGCAAACGCAAATATATTTTTGATGCAAGCAAATTTAAGTAGGGTTGTTTGCCGTCAAACTTCAAACCTTCAATAACAAACTTATGTGCTGCTTCTACTTTATGTTCTTTTAAGTAAATATTAGAAATTAGACCACAAGAGATTGCCCGCTGCTGGATGTTCAATTCATTTTTTTCTAAAGCCTCAAACGAAAATTTTATGGCATTTTCATTGTCATCAAGGACATTATAAGTTTGTGCAAGCTGGTATGCACAGTATGCTGAATTGCTGGTTTCGTAATCTTCTAAAAGCAATTGAAGATTGCGTTTGGCTTTCCCCTTTTTTGCATCTGAAGAAATATTATAACCAAGATGAATTATTTCTATCGATGAATCAACAATTTTATATTTTAATTGAAGCAACGATGAATCAATTTGTTCATGCACTCGTCCGGCAAATTTTACTTCGGGTTGATTTCTGAACAACCGGGTATATTTCATCGTATTAGTGCGATTGAATTCTGCATCAATATTTTTTACAATACATTTTATTCCAATGTTTTCATTTCTGCTAACCAACACTTTTAATTCAGAAATTGATTTTGCTGATAATCTTTCATCTGCATCAAGATATAAAATCCAATCTCCGGTGCATTTACTAATTGCAAAATTTCTTGCGGCAGAAAAATTATTTATCCATGTAAAATGAAAAATATTTGAGTCGAATGATTCAGCAATTTCAAGAGACTTGTCTGACGAACCAGTATCTACAATTATAATTTCTTCTGCTACATCTTTAACAGATTCCAGACAATCTCTCAAATACTTTTCTTCGTTTTTTATAATCATGCAAAGACTTAACACAACTGCATAATCCTTTCCTCTGTTATAATTTCCATTCATCCATTTAACTCACTTGCAATATCAGGTAAGCGAAAGTATTATTCTAAAATTGAATGTGCCTGATAAAATTTCTTAGAAATGCAAAAATACACTTCAGTCACATCATCATAATTTATAAATTTATTTCTGATTCAGTTCTGTTATCAACTATCTCAAAATTTGTATCAGCAACATCCATTGATTTAAATAATGAATTATGATCTCTATCTAATCCCAATATTTCGTTTACTTTTATTAACCCATCGATGGCTGTGCTGTTTTGCAAATCATTTTTAACCGCCCACTCGAACATAGTTTTGGAAGTTTCATAAATACCTGCCTGTAAAAAAACCTCCCCCAATCCATGGCAAACTTCTGAAGAGACAGGATTCATTTCCAAAGCACTTTCAAAATATTGTTTTGCAGTTTCCAAATCCCCAATATTTAATAAGCAAAATGCCTTTGCTTTGTAAAGTTCATATTGGATGGATAACTGGTTTAACTTTGATTCAACTAATTCATCCTCAATTTTGTTAAACATATTTAATGAATCAAAATAATTGTCCGTATAATACAAACCTAGTGCTTCAAAAAATGTGGCTTTGATTACCGGGGATACATCATTCGTATAATTACTCAATTCTTTAATTGTTGAATTTAACTTTTCTATTTTCTTCGAGTATTTTATCGCAAATTCATTTTGTGGTTCAAGTAAAAGTATTTCATCAAATGCGGTTTTTGCCTTTTCATATTCTCTGTTACTCATATAAAAAGTTGCTTGCAATAAAAGAATGATTGGAAGATATGTTACCTGATCAATAAATACATTCTCGGATTTTGCGTTATCAATCAATTCAATCAACTTAATAAAACTTTTTTCAGTTATTTTGATGGCATTATTATTTACAAACACCCTAATTTGTTCTTCAACTAATAATCCCTGTTCTCTTCGCACAAGCATTTTCAAGGCTGAGTTAGAATACTGTTTATAGCTTTCCATCGATTTTAAATTTAATATTTTCTCTTTCACATTTTCTAAATCAGTTTTATTAAGGATGAATTTGCATAAATATTTTTTTTGAAGAGTAATTTTTTCCAAATTCGTTTTCTTTTTATCCCGATGTTCTGCGCTATTTTCAGAATAGTAATACACTCCTAAAAATTCATTTAAATGTTGAAAGTCCGTTTTATTACTTATTCTTAACCAAAACTCATAATCACCAGTCACTTGAAGATTCTCATCGAAATAGCCGAACTTTTCATGAAGGGCTTTTCTCCACATAGGGTGTGGTCCTATATAGCATCCAAACAAAAGAAGATCGCTATCATAATTTGCCCACACACATGTTTCATTTTTAGAGAGCGAAGAAAATGTAGAATTAGGATCTGTAGTTTTGTAATCATCTGCATATACAACCCCAATTTGGTGGTTGTCATCCAATGTTGATGCTTTTATTTCCAAAGCATCATTTCTATTTCTATCATCTGTATTAGCGTTTGTTATGTATTTGCCTTTGGCTGCTTTAATTCCTCTATTCCAGGCTGCATAAATAGATTCTCTGTTCTCGGTTTTTAAATAATTTATGTTTTTATACTTCGACTGATACTTACGAATGATAACTTCTTCATTCTGCTTAGAGCCCGAATTAATAACTATTATTTCTAATTCTCCTTTTTTATACAAGGTTTGTTCCACCAAATCTTTCAGGCACCCTTCAATAAACTTTTCAGAATTGTATGTTGAAACAATTGCACTTACTTCAAATTCTTCGCGTTTATTTTTCTTTTTAATTTTTTCAAGTAAAATTTTTGCATCTGCAAAATACTGGTTTTGTTCAATTGCCTTTCTCACCAGAAGCTTTGCTTCATCAAACTTGTTAATATCGAATGCAGAACAAGCTGCCAGATAATAAACCCGCCAATGTTTGAAGTTTTTTTTCAAGGCGGATAGAAATGAGTTTAGTGCGTTTGCTTTTTCATTTTTATAATGATAAATGGAACCGATTAAATAATCTATAAATCCATCTGTTGAATCAAGCTTTGCGAGTTGTTCTAAAATTACAAGAATATTATTGTTTGTTTTACCAAGGATTTTTTCTGCCGAAATAAATTCTGAGTTTTTTATTCTATTGCTCATTCCAAATAATTTTTTAAGATTACTTACATCCGAATCGAATTTTTTAAACTCGGCATTGCTCTTTAGCGAATATATAACTCTTTCGTAAGTGTCAAATGGATCAGAGGTGTTCAACTTTTTCCCACTTACATCATCCATTATTTTTTCAATCGCATATTTTAAAGCTTTTGCACTGTGTTCCCAGGAAAATTTTGTTGATTGCACAAATCCTTTCTCAATTAAATCATTCCTTATTTCCAACTTTTGTATTTCAATAAGCGCATGTTGCATCTCATTAACATTATCTTCATCAACAAAAACAGCCGCTTTTCCTGCAACTTCTGGAATTGAAGAATTTTTACATGTAATTACCGGGCAACCGGATTTCATAGCTTCCAATATCGGCAGCCCAAATCCTTCGTATTTAGATGGATAAACCAGGGCTACAGCCCCGCTGTAAGCAACCGATAATTCCTCATCCCGAAGAAATTGTATTTGATATTTTGTTCCCTCTAGGTAGGATTTAAAGATTGATTCCAGCTCCGGTTTTCCACCAGTACAGAAAATTTCAAATTCATTTTTGTTTTCCAGTTTAGCAAATGCTTTAAAGAAGAGAATTGCATTCTTGTATTCAAGTCTGTTACCAACTAAAATAAAATATGGTTTCTTAATATTAAACTTCGATTTAAAATTTTCTAATTCACTTTTTTTCCGGGGATGAAAATCGCCGGCAACGGCATTGCTTACCAGGTAACTTTTCTTATCACAATATTCCGGATATAATTTTCTAAAATCATCAATTGTATTTTGAGATACACCAAAATATGCGTTTGCCTTAGCCAATGCTTTTAGCTTTGCCCGCCATTCGGATTTGGTTAAATCCAAGCCCAATATTTCAGGAATCATATCATGAAGCAACAAGGCGTTGTGAGTATTTTCCGGATACGTATAATAAGTTGAAATAAAAAGACTCACTTCATTATCATCACATACTTCCTGCAAATAAAGTGAATCGCTTTCAAATTTGATATGGTCGTATTCTTTAATTGCAATGCTTTTTATTCCAGTAAACTTTGGTGCGGTTCCACCACGGTCCAATAAGATAATATCTTTTACCAATTCCGTTTTCGAAATTTCATTCAATAAAGAAATCCAAACTCTGCTAATACCGTATGGTCTGCCTTTTTGAAGTTGAAATATTACACCATCTATAGCAATTTTATTTTTATTAGAAAAATTATACTCTTTGTTTTTTTCTTTTTGAAGAGCTGGCTGGATATTTAAGCTGTTTCCTTCAAGCCACTTTAGGAACCCTGATACACGATTGTTTATGGTATGTTTTTCCATTACTTCTTTATAACCAGCTTCGGCAATTTGTCTACCATATTCAGGATTATCAATTACATATTTCACTTTTTCAATAAGTTCAGGAATGTTGTTTTCATCATACAATAATAAATTTTTACCATCTTCAAAAAGAAGATTTGTTTTGCCTCCCAGAACTTTATTCTGGAAACAAACACAACCGCTACCCATTGCTTCAAATGGACGAACAACCATTGTGGGTGACAGCGAAGGCAAACCAAGTGTAATCTGATATTCATTCATCTCTTCAATAAATTGCCGGTTGGATTGCCAATTATAATCTTCATATATCTCAAATGAGTTGCTTTGTTTTAATTGTTGAGCTATTACTCTTCTTTTCGAATATGTTTTTTCATAATAAAACGGAGTTGTTTTACCCTTAAAGAATGCTTTTTGTTTTCTTGATAAATATCGTTTAGGTTCAGGGAAAAGATTTTCATCAATTGCGAATGGCTGCCATAAAACCGGAACTCCATAATTACCAAATAATTCTTCATCAATTTCATGTGCATAAACAACAGCCTGAACTGTTTTCATTGCATTATTGATGGCTGTTATATTGTCACTCCACCAAATATTGTTTCCTTTTATGGTCGGATTATTCATGCACTCGAATGAAAAAAGCACTTTAATTAATTTATTTTCATTCCATCTTTTTTGCCAGTCATAAGTTTTGTGCAAGTACTGTGCGTGCCATTCTGTATTCATCAGAAACATTATATCAGCATTTGGATTTTTGAGATAATTATATAACTCTTTGTTATCCTTCTTATCACTTACATAAAATGATTTTCCATAAACATTAAATTTCTTTAGAGCTTCTGCATATCCTTCTCTAACAAACCAACTGTGTCCTTCCGGTAATACAATGTCCACCTTAAGGTTGCTTCCTCTAGAACGAATTATATTTAAATGATTTGTCTTTTCCTTTTGGACGGGAATTACTTTTTTAGTCTCAGGTTTTTCTTTTACAAATACTTTTCCCTTAGAATGAATCGGGATACAATCATTCGTATTTAAATATTTTTGCATTACTAAATAGAATTTTTGCCAATTTTCTTTTGCGTAATCCTCAATGTTAAATCCAAGATCATTTATTACATCCTGTTCTTGCAAAACATTAAAAAATTCTACAAGTAATCCTGGAGTTATATGAGCTTTAGAATATCTACGCATTATATTCCACAGCTCTACCCATCGTTTAATGCCGCCGTTTTTGGTTTTAATTTCATCATACCATCTATAAGCTGATAGTTCTTCGTTAACTGTAACAACTTCATACTTTTGTGCAACGCGAAGCCAATATTCAAGATCCATTGCGTAAAAAAGTGTTTCATCTAAAAAACCAAGATCTTTAATTGCTTTACTATTTATAAAAGTTGATGGCTGCAAAATATAATTTGATCCTTTTAAGAGAATATCGAAATCAAATAAAAGATCGTTTGAATATTTTCTAATCCTTTTTCCGTTTTTATCGGCAATAGCTCCATTGCCAACATATAATCCTGCTTCCGGATATTTATTATACATTTCAGCTATTAAATGAAGAGCATTTGGATAGTAAAAATCATCTGAGTTTAACCATGTTACAATTTCGCCTGTAGCTTTATTAAAACCTTTGTTGATGGCGTCAGTTTGTCCCTTATCCCTTTCACTTACCCAAAAAGAAATATTTTTTTCATACTTTTTAATAATCTCCACAGAACTATCCGTCGAACCTCCATCAAAAACCATGTACTCCAGATTAGGATAATTCTGTTCAACTACACTACGGATTGTTTCTTCTAAAAACTGTCCTTGATTATAAGATGGAGTTATAACCGTAATTTTAGGAAAATATTTCACTTCCAATCTTCTTACTCTTTATTTGTTCGTTAATTAGTATTTCAATTACATTATTTGCTTCAAAGTATCCTTTACGATCTTTGGTTAATACAATTAAAGAAATTTGATGCTTACCTTTCCCAATTTCTGAAGTAAAAATTCTTCGCGCAAAACCGGAATTAGTAAAACGATCCCCAAGTTTATTTAGTACTAACTGTTTTCTAAACCCATAATTAGTTGGAAAAAGCATGTCGTTAATCTTTATCAATATACCTCCAGCCAAATCATCATTCAGATCATCTAATGCCCATCCTTCAAAAAATAATTCTTCCCCGAATATATTTATCTGCTTCACGTTTCCGTTTTGGTTAACAATCGGATTGTTGTTAATCATTTCTATTTCATATCGTGTAGTTCTGTTTAATTTTGCAATCCCATCCAATCCAGAAAGTTGAACAACCTGTTTTAATTCTTTACGAAATATTAAATCCATTATGAAAGAAATAATCCGCTGTCTTTGATATAAGCTATTTTTATCTGCTCTGAACCAATTCTGTAAGTCTATTTTGTTGGAAATATTATTAGGATACCAACTATTTACCTCCTCAATTGAAAACTGCGACTGTTCTTGCGCTTTCCAATTTTCTAAAAATTCTTTTGCAAGTTCTTCCATATTTTGATTTTTAGCTATTCCAAACAATATTGCTGCTATTTCGGAAGCTAAAGAAAAATCGTTAAAATCCAGATGCTTGATACTATCTAAATTCCAGTATCGAGTGTTATGAAGAAGGCTGCGCATAATAAATGTTCTGAATAATCTTGTTGAAGGATTATTCTTATTATCTTCTGTGTACCATTCTGTCATATGGTTATTGGCTAAATCAAAATCTTTATAGTTTGTGTAAAGTTTACTATTTGGAAATACATACATATTATCAGGATCCAGGAATGTACCATACACTCTATATTTTAAAACAAAATCGATGGAAGAGATAAAATCTTCTGTAGTTTCCCCGGGAAAACCAATTATTAACGGCAAAAGATTTTGTATACCATTTTTATGACAGGTTTGTATTATTCTTTTTGCGTTCTCCAGCTTGAAATTTTTTTTCATCAAATCCACAACACGCTGACTTCCACTTTCAAATCCCCAAAAAATCCGCCAGCATCCTGCCTTGTACATTTTTTCAATCAATTCCTCTGTTAATTCTTCTCTTAAAGCCATAATAGAAGTCCAGATAATTGAATGCTCTTTTTTTAGGTTCAATAATAAATCTACAAACTCCTCAAAGATCTTTGAGCGTCCATTATGAATGGATTCAGCAAACATAATATGATATACGTTGTTAACCCGGGAAGCATATTTAATTCCTTCTCTAATTTCCTTAATTACTACCGCTGGATTTCGAAACCTAAATTTTTTGAAGTTAGGGCTTTCACTACAAAAATTACATCTGTTAATACAACCTCTTGTTAAGAATGATGGGAATCCACCTAATCCGGTATAAAGGCTAAAATCGAATTGTGAATAGTCAGCAATGATATCCGAGTTGAATAAATCTGGTAATTCCGGCTCCCCATTATTTATTATTTCTTTTTCAGAACGATAAGCAAAGCCTTTTATTTTAGTTCTGAAATCTCTTGTTACCTCAAACTCCAGAAGAAACTTTGGCAATGCAACTTCGCATTCTCCCTGACAAATAATATCTGGAATTGCGTTATTATTTTGAAAAAACTTTACGTTAGTATAGGCAGGGAAGCAATCAAGTCCACCAAACAGAATAGGTATTTCTGGTTTTATTGATTTTATAAACTCTGCTGCTTTAAGAACAAAGAAATTCGTCCACGGATTAATTGTAAAACCAATTAAATCCAGGTTATTATCAACAACTAAATTGAATAAATATCCTTCAATATATTCCCTGTATTTTTCATAGAGTTCTGTAACAGCTTTTTCATTTTTCCAGATAGCGCCAGATTCCCAATTTCTATTATCCTCTTCCTTAGCTTCACGATATATTTTAACATTCAAATCCTCTATCAGACATTCCCACCCAGCTTTCTTAACAACACCACCTACATAAGCCAAAGCATAGTACGGCTGTTCAACACTCCACCAGGGCATTCCTATTAAAAGCATTTTACCTTTTTTGTTAATCTTATCAAATGAGTTTTCGGTAAGATCATCTTTATTTAAATTTAAGTCTGAATTGTTATATCCTATTGAAAGCGAAGAAAACATTACCGCCAGTCTTCTTGTATCTTCTTGACCAACTAAAGATGGCATAAAATGCCCGCTGCTAATAATCTTAATTATGTAATCAGAATTGCTTTGAGGAAGGGATATTTTTATACACTGAATCTTGTTATCACTATCAAAGATTAATTTATTTATCAATTTATCATTTAATAAAACTTGTGCTTCAAACGGAAAATTTGGATAAGCATTCCCTTTAATACAATTTAAATTGAAATTTACCTCTAGTGGATATTTTATAAGATATGCCGGTATTATCATTTCAGCTTCTTTATCAATCCAGCGGAACTTACCTTCATCATTGTAAAAACCTTTATAACCAATAAAATCGAAAGAGAGTTTATTACTTATCAGATACACAATGTTTTCTATTGCTGCTTCATTATTTTCTTCCTGAATTAAAATTTGTTTAAGAATTTCAACGGCTCGTGTATAATTTCCCTCTAAGATTTCAACAACCGCCAGATCATTAAGAGCATCCACATTATCAGGATCTCTAACAAGAAGTGAACTTAAAACTTGCCTTGCACTTTGCAAATTTTCTGCCTGAATGTCCTTTTCAGCTTTGTGAATAATTTGTTTAGTAAGTTGGTTTTTTAATTGGTCGTTGGAATCAACGTTTCCATTTTGTTGTTGAACATTAGGATCATCAATTCTTGAATTGATATGCTGTACTTCTAAATATTTCTTATTACCAATTGCAACTTCATTTTCCGGATCGAGTACTAATATTTGATGTAATAATTTTTCAGCTTCCAATAGATCGTTTAGTAAAATGGAAGCAACTACAAGATCATTTAGGATATTTATATTATCAGGTTCTTTCTTAAGAATAAAATTCAAAACTTCTTTTGCTTCTAGGTTCTTTCCTTCCTGTATTAACTCTTCCGCCATTGTAAAAAGGTTATTTACTATTGCTTTTTCTGGAATGGCATTATTGGTAAAATCACGAATTATATTCTGGTAAAGTTCATTGTAGCGGAGTGCTTGTTTCTCCATTGAGTATTCTTTTTCTGCTTTTGCTCTACTATTTATTTTTAATTCATTCTGATTACCTTCAAATAAAACCCATCTAATTCCTTCTGCTAAATCTTCAACATTTTTAGCTTGTGCTAAGTATCCATTTTTTTTATGTTCAATTTCATCCTTCACTCCTCCTATATTAAAACCAACCACAGGTAAACCACATGCTAATGCTTCTATAATAACGTTAGGCAGGTTGTCTTCTATGGAAGGAAGAACGAAAACATCGGCAAGGTTATAAATACCGGCTAATTTATTTTCATCTGTTATTTTGCCAAAATTAATTAACGAGCATTTTTCTGGAATTTTAAAATTATTTGAATAGTACCCGAACACACCAAGAATAATGTTAATATCTTTAAACTGCTTACTAAAAATTTCTAAAGCATCAATTAAATAATTAAATCCTTTTCTATTCGTTTCGTAATCGGCACCAAAAAGGATTAGCTTTTTAGGTGAAAGGAATTCAAGTGTTTTTTCATATTCAACCGTAGGATGTGGAATATAAACATCTAATGGAAAGCCATTGGGAATTACCGCTATAGGAAATTTTATAAATAATGGACTTTGAGAAGCACAATCAGCAAGCCAGTTACTCGGGGTAACAATAGTAAGATTTAAATTCCTGTAGGCTTTAAATTTTTTAAGCCAAATCTGGCGAGACAAATCATTTTCATTATTAGAACCCAATTGGGGGCAAGCACCACAGCCGGTTTTATATTTATCACAGTCACCCGAATAATGGCAACCGCCGGTAAAAGCATTCATATCGTGCAGTGTCCAGACAATTGGTTTGTTATAAAATGCCAGTCGCATATAAACAGAATCCAATAACCCAGATGTCCAATGGAGATTTATTAAATCTGCATTTTGAATATCATAATTATCGTGTAGTTTAATTCCGGAATTTATATCAGTAAAAATCTCCAAACCTTTTGGTCTATCAGAATATTTTTTTACTTCAGCCTGACAGATATCCCATTGTGTAGACCAAGCTTCTTGTAAAGCAAAAGTTTTGGGTACATCAATAGTTTTTATGCTTTCATCAATTAAGGATTTATTTAAAACTAATAATGTGGAATTAAAACCACGTGCTTGAAGTCCTTTGTTTAATCTATATGCAGCTTTACCAGCTCCACCATTATCCAATGATGATAAATGGACTATATTGAGTTTCTTAAAATCCCCATCAGTCTGGTTTTCTAAAATATCCGGAAGTTTTTTATTCTCCAGCATTCTTTCAAATACTGTTTTATTTACAAAAGAAAGTTCATTTAAAGCAATAATCTTAGCGGTCTGATTTGTATCTTCAAGAAAGCCTTTTATTTTGCCTCCTGCTGTATAATCTATTGCCACAAAGTTACAGCCAACTGTAGAAGCAAAAACCACTGAATGGAATCTCATCGCAATGCAGAAATCTGCAGAAGCCATCGCGATTAGAATTTCTTCAGGACTTTGGGGTTGAATGATATATGTAACTCTTTCATCATTAGTAACATTTACTATTCTCTTTGCAAATTCTCTATCATCCTTTCCAATGGGAAAATAATGCATCGCCCACAATTCAATCTTATGTTCCGGGTACCACGAAAGCAGTTTATTTATAAAACAAATAATATTATGAAAAGCTAAATCTGGAGAAATATTCTGTGGATATTCATGTGTAAGTTCTCTAAAAAAACAACGGATTATATTTCCCTGTTTTTGGTATTCTATCTTTAAACTTTTAATAAAAGTGATTGATGGATCGGTTCTAACTATTATTTCTTTTTTAATTCCCAAGTTCCTTAGCAATGCTTTTGAAGCTGAATCTCGCACGCTTACTTTACTTGCCGTCTTAACAATTTGAACAACATTATTTCTATACTCTTCTACATTTAGCGGTCCAATTCCGCAGCCTTCTACAATTCTGGGTTTATGTTGTTCATAAAATAATCTGAATAAGTCTGCAATCATTCCTGTTTGAGGAATATCCATTAGTGGACCACCAGCCATTACAATTGCATCGCATTCAATTGTTGCAAAGTGTGCGGATTGACCGTGGTAATCCAAAATCTTAAAGGATTTACCAATCGTTTCATCCAAATTGGAAAAATTCATTTTAGAATAAGATGGAAATAAACTGAACAGGACAAATTCCAAATGGGGGTTTACTTTTAAATATTCCTGAATTATTCCTTTTAGAATTGCAATATCCCCTGCGGTTTCTGTACCATACCATCCAACCAATAATATTTTTTTTACAGATTTTAAGTCAAATTCAATGGTGGGCAACGCCTCATCAATAGCCGGTTGAAGTTTGTTGTAAAGCATTAAATTATCGTAAAAATTTTTACTGCTATTAAGGAAATTAACTGATGGTGTGTATTCAGAGTGATAATCATGAACACAGTTATTACAATGCTCTAACCTTATTTGCAGTCTCTCTTCTAAATTCGCTTCTGCTTTTTTACCAATATCGTTATCTGATTTATGTGCTTTGCCTTTAGGTGCACAATAAGCAAAGTTACCTTCGCTATCCAAATTTATTGCATTTGAAAATTGATACGGGCACTGAATTATTCTTTGTCCGCCAGAAAGAATTGATAAAATAGAATTATATGTAAATCTTATTTGCTCTTCAGGTTCATATTCGCTAATTAAAAGATGGAAAAAAGAAACCAGGTGCTTTATTTCATGGTCATTAAAATTTCTAATTTGCTCTTTTAGATTTTTATTGTAAAGTCTATTTATAAATTCGGCTACTCTGAATCTAACATAGATATTATTAGATTTACCCCAGTCCAACAGCTCGTGAAGATGATAAACATTTTCTTTAATAATTGTACAACTTGCTATTACCTGAACATTCTGTTTTCTTAAGCCAAATAAAGTTTTGGTAGCTTTTTCAAATGCCTTCTCCTTACCACGGATTTTATTATGAACGTTTTCTATTCCATCTAAAGAAACCATTCCTCCAAAATCAAAGCCCATTTTAAAATAATAATTATTGACTTTGCTATATACTTCAATTGCTTTATCAGATAAAAAACCATTAGTTATAAAAGAAGCTCCTTTAAGTTTTTTGAGCGTTTCCGGTAGAATCCTGTACAAATCAAATAAATCATTTCGGAGTGTGGGTTCACCACCAGTAATTCCAACATGTTCAACTTCTGAAAAAAATGGATTTAAAAATGTTTTACGCAGCCCATCTATACTAATTTCATAATCCCTTTTCTGCTGCCATATATTGCACATTAAACATTTGCTGTTACAAATGTTATTTGCCTGAAAATTGATTATCCGTGGTTTGTTGAAGCTAAATGATTTAATTAAAGAAATCATTTCTTCTTCCAGTAATTTTAGAATGTTTTTAAGATTACTGGAATTAGTTAACTTTATAATAGAAGCGTTAGGATAAACTTTAAGGTAATCGTCAATCTCTTTTTGCGCCAATTCAATTTTCCCAATACGGATTAACGCGAAAACAATTCCATACATTATTTGAATGTTACCCGGATACTGTTTTTGAATTTCCTTTAACTTATTTAACCCACATTGCACATTGTCCCCTGTTATATCTTGAATTGAAGAAATCAAATGCAATTTTACGTTCATACAAAAGTTTTTTGTTTTTATAAAATCGGGTTTTAAGATGGTAAGTGTTCTAATATCATACCACCAGAAAAAGGGTGAGTAAATAATAATTATGGGAAAATGAATGTGGTTATTTGACTATTGGCTAATTTTAGCCAGGTATAAAATGGGGGTATTAAAATAAAGTAATTAAAGATGGTTGAAGTTAGGAGCTTTCCTCAGAGAAATATCGAATTCAATTTATTTTGGATTGCCCCAATTTCTTCTTGAATGTTTGTCTTTAACACACCTTCCCGGATCTTTTTTTCTTCGATTAAAGTTTCAATTTGTATGCGAATCTTCTCTATTTTATTCTTTGCATTACTTTCATATTCTTTTATTCTAACCTCAATTTCCTTTTTAATTATTTCTACTTCCCGCTCTTTATTGGTTTTTATTTGAGCAATTTGTTTTAATAGTCTTTGCTTTTCATTAGAACGTTCCAGGACTTTTGAAATCATTGTTATCACCGAAATGATTAGTCCGATTATAAAAATTATCGAACTCCATTTTAAACCGCTAACCAACACAGAAAGTATTAATCCTGATGCTTGAACATCGGATAATTCCTGACCCTTTATGCCGTCAACAAAACCGCCAACAATGAACACAATAATGGAAATGATAAAATTATAAATAAGTGAATTATTGAATGCCATAAATGGATTAGAGTCCTGTGACTTATCTACACGGGATAAACGATTTTCAATCTCGGCAATTAAGTTATTATACTTCAATTCATTTTTTTCTAAATTTTCTTTCTTGGTTGCCTGAATTCTTTCTTTCGTCTTTTCAATATCGTTCTGTAACGAATTTATTTCATCAAGGAAAATCTGGTGCTTTTTATTAAACAAATTCAATTCAGAATTCATCTTTACTTCCAGGTTGGAATTGAATATACTTTTTATATTTTCTATTAATGCGTATAACTTATCAAACAGAAAATCATCAACCATATTTAGAAAAACATTTTTTTCTTTTGTAAAAAGTTTAATAAAATTTTCCAGAAATATTATCCCATCTCTTACCGCATCATTATAATGTTTTTCCACATTCAATTCTTTCAATTTTGAAATTAGAATACTTAAACTTTTCATTTTGGTTTGCTTTGTTACATTAAGCGTTTCAAAAATAAATTTAATGTTGGAATATAAAGGTGCAAATTCCTTGTGATTAAATATTTGCGGAGATACTGAATTCGTCAAGAAGAAATTAAACAATTCCAAATTATTTACTTCCAATGCAAAGGTCAATCTTTCCAGGTCAAATAGAATAATATTCTTTATATAAACAAGACTGTTTTCAAAATCGCCTGTTGCCCGAAGCGCAATTGCAAGATAAAACTGGGCTGTAATTCCGTTAGGAACAATATTTAAAGCCTCCTGTAAGTTTATTTTTGCTTCTTCAAATTCCCGATTTTTAATATTGCTGAATGATTTAAAAATATTCTGATAATACAGGAATTGAGATTTTACATCTTCAGGTAAATTGGAATGCAGTATTAAGCTATTAGCTAAATCAATTGATTGATTAAATTTTTCATTAGAATAGAATTTATCCTCATTTAGAATTAGCGTTGAAGCAAGTAGATGTTTTATTAAATCTTCCGGCATTTCACTTTTTTCAATTAAGTTCTTTGTAGTGCTAGCAAAAAAAAGTCTTTCTCGTTCAGATTTTTCAGAAGTCCACCTAATATAAAATTT
This sequence comes from Ignavibacteriales bacterium, assembly GCA_026390815.1. Lineage (NCBI taxonomy): Bacteria > Pseudomonadati > Ignavibacteriota > Ignavibacteria > Ignavibacteriales > Ignavibacteriales bacterium. Next base: position 25,860 of record JAPLFH010000031.1, read on the forward strand.
TCTTATTTCATCTTTTGTTGAATTACTTCGGGGCGTTTTCTTATCTAAAGGTGAGGAATAATTCTCAAGATTTAAAGTTAAAGGATGGTTGCACACCCAAAAAAACTTTGAAGTTTCTAAAGAAACGAAATATTCATTTGTTTTTGGTGGAAGGTTATATGCAAAATGCTGTGCGGTAGTTTTTAAAAACTGTTCAAAGGATATGGTTTTTTCTACCTGGGATTGGAAATACTCTTTACCCAAATTTTTTAATTTCGAAAAATTTATTTCTTGTAATAATTCTTCTTCATTTCCTAAAAAATTTGCTTTCAGGTTTCCGTTTATTTCGGGATCCTTCATCATTCCTTCATCCTTGAAGATAAAATTTGGTTATTCCTTACCAAATCTATTATCGGAATAATTCCCTGGAAGTTTATAATAATTGCAAGAATATTTTAGGTTAGTTGAATGTTAAAACCTTCGGGGTTTTCAGAACCTCGAAGGTTTTTCATTATTTATTAGCAAGGATTTCGAATATAACTTTAATCAGCAATTCTTTGTCAAATGGTTTTGCCAGGTAATTTGTCATTCCCTGACTAATAAATTTTTCTTTATCGCCGGACATTGCGTAACCCGTTATTGCTACAATTGGAACCTTTTCGTAACCTTTTATTTTTTTAAGTTCTTTAAAAACATCAACTCCATTCATCCCTGTTCCTAAATTAATATCCATAAGCACAATAGCATATTCTTTCTGAAACGCCATCTTGATGGCTCCTAAACCATCAATAGCATGATCTACCTTGCAAATTCCTCTTAGAAAAACTTCCACAACTTCCTTATTAATAATATTATCTTCAACAAGAAGAACTTCCGGAAGTATATCGAACGATACATTTTTATTTTCCTTAAATACAATTTCTGGCGGTGCGTTAAGTTCGGGATTTAATACTTCCCCTAACACACCCGGTATTGTTAAAGTAAAAGTTGAACCAACACCTAACTGACTATCAACATTAATATCACCGTTTATAAGTCTTGCCATTTTTCTTGCAAGTGTTAATCCTAATCCGCTTCCTTCATAGCTTCTGCTTAATCCTTCACTTGCCTGCCTAAATTCATGAAAGATTAATTCTTTATCTTTATCCGCAATACCAATTCCACTATCAATAATCTGAACCTTAGCAATAAAACCATCTTCTCCTCTATCTTCATTTTCTAATTTAATTTTAATGCCACCTTTAACCGTAAATTTAATTGCATTATCTACAAGATTAATAATTATTTTATTCAGCACGGTTTCATCAACCAATGCAGATATATCATTTTCGGGTCTTTCATATTCAAAATACAATCCTTTCTGTTTTGCTTTTTCTTCATATTCTTTTAGAATATTAAAAAGCAGCGCTCCAATCTTAACTTCATTAAATGTTAGCAAAAACTCGTTGGATTCAAGTTCTGATAAATCCAAAATGGTATTTAAAGTCATCATTAATCTTTTACTGGAATGCTGAATTTTTTGCACCATCTGCTTTTGAAAAGGTTCAGTTATTTCCTCCGCTAAAAGCTGTGCAAAGCCTAAAATTCCATTCATAGGTGTTCTAAGTTCATGACTCATATTTGCCAGTAATGAAGATTTCAGTTTACTTGATTCTTCAGCTCTATCCAATGCTTGTTTTAATTCTATGTCCATCATCTTTTTATCTGTTATGTCTTCTTTTACAGCAAGATAATTGATGACCTCTCCTTTTCCATTTTTAATTGGAGAAATGGATGCCGATTCCCAGAACAGTTCTTCATTTTTTTTCTTATTAAGAAATTCACCGCGCCATTCTTTACCCATAGAGATGGTTTCCCAAAGTTCCTTATAGTTCTCAGATGACATCTCTCCTGTTTTTAAAATTCTGGGATTTTGACCGATTACTTCTTCTGGTGTGTACCCGGTTACTTGAGTAAACTTTGGATTAACATATTCAATTCTTCCAGCCAAATCAGTTAAAATAACCGAAGCTGGACTTTGATCTATTGCTCGTGAAAGTTTTAGAATTTCTTTTTCAGCCTTTGCCCTTTCTGCTGTTATAAAAGAAAGTGTTATTAAATCGGCAATTGAATTACCAAATTCTTGTTCATCAATTGACCATTCTCTATTATGTCCAATGTGTTCGTGGTTAATGAAGCCAATTATTTTGCCTTCAACCCAAACTGGAATTGTAAACATTGAAGTAATTTTATTTGGCTTAAGATATTGCTCTAATATATCCAAAGCCCTTTCATCATTATTTACGTCACTAATTGTAACAAAGCCAAATTCATTAAGCAATTTAATATACCTGTAAAGATTAGATAGCTTTAGATTAGCACTTTTTTCAAACGAATCATTCATTCGCTTGTACAGGTAGGCACAAGTAGTTTCTGTATTCGCTTCATTAATTTTCCAGAATCCAACTCTATCTGCGCCAATTGCATTAGCGTCCGATTCCAATATTTTCCGGATTGAAATATCAAAATTATTTTCATCTAACTTGGCAAGTTTTAGTAATGCCGCTTGTTGCCTAAAAATTTGTTCTGTTTTTTTCCTGGCTTTTTCTTCCTGAATTTTCCTTGAACTTATATCAGTATGGGTTCCAACCATTCTTGCTGGTTTACCATCTGCTGACCAGGAAATAACTTTTCCTCTGTCAAGTATCCAAATATAATTTCCATTTTTGCATTTAACTCTATGCTCACTTTCATAAACCTGGGATTCACCATTAAAAAGTCTGTAAACTTCACTTTGTACATAATCAATATCTTCTGGATGGGTGCGTTCTTTCCAATCATTTAAGTCATCAACAATGTCCTCGGGATTGTAGCCATGCATTTCTTTCCATCGCCTGGAATAATAAAATTTATTCTTTTCTATATCCCAATCCCATACACCATCCCCGCTGCCTTCAAGGGCAAACTGCCATCTCTGCTCACTTTCACGTAGTGCTTCTTCAGCTTTACGCTGTTCAGTATTATCTCGTTGTGTCCCCCATACTCTAATAAGTCTATTATTTTCTATTATTCCAATTGTATTATTTAAAAAGTAAAGGGTCTTTCCATCTTTACTTTTTTCAACTGTTATTGCATTTTCCAATTTAAAATTATTACGAACCCAGGAAAGCAGAGAATTTTTTTGTTCTTCAAATGTGCCACACCAAAAATCTGATAATTTATGTCCTATTACTTCCCGGATATTGTTATAACCATACATTCTGGCAAATGCATCATTACATTCAACCAGGTAAGCATGATTAATAAAAAATTCTGCCTGCTCTTTTTCAGAAAGTTCTAAAAACATTGGGATATCAAGCTCCATACAAGAAATTCCTTCCGCCGTTTGCCCGATGAATGCTTTGTATCTTTCTTCGCTTTCTAAAATTTTCTTTTCAGATTCTTTCCGCTCAGTTACATTTCTTGATGTGACTAAAATTCCATTTATTTCGGAATTATCAAGAAGATTCTTCGCAACGGATTCCATAAAAATGTAATTGCCATTAGCATGTTTAATTCTAAACTCAGTTGGTATTCCGTTATTGTTATTTTCCCTTACCTCCATCAAATCAGAACTAACTGAAGGTATATCGTCAGGATGAATAAAATCAAAACAGTTTTTACCGATCATATATCCGGGATCATAACCTAAAATTTTACTTACAGAAGGGCTTTCATAAATTATAGTGCCATTTGTATCAAGGAGATTTATTAAATCCGAAAGACCTTGAATCATTGATCGGAATCGTTCTTCACTTTTAGCAAGAATTTCTTCAGTTCGTTTTCTTTCTGTTATATTTCTAAAGATGGTAAGCATCAATGGGCGCTCCCCTGTCATTTCGAAATACGCTTCAGAAAGTTCAAACCAGATTTGCTTATTATTCCACAGTTTAACTTGTCGTTCAAGCGTTCTTTCTAATCTTTGTTTAAATCGAGTTTGATATTTTTGTACAACGTTAGCAGTAATTTGTGATAAAAGAATTACAGAAAAAGGATTTCCAATTAACTCGTTCCTCGTTTTTTCCACCATTTTACAGTAAGCATCATTAACTTCTATTATAATTCCGTTCTCATCGGTAAGCCTCATACCATCAGATGAATGCTCCCATACTAATCTGAACTGAAGTGCCGATTTTTGCATAGCCTCTTCGGTTTTTTTATTTTCAGTAATGTCTATTGATACGCCAAGAATAGCCAAATCAGTTGTTCCATTAAAAGCAAAAGGGATTTTTGTGGTTTGCAGTGTTCTTAAATTGCCGGTCGAATCAGTAATTGTTTCTTCAGGAATTAATTTGGGCAAACCGCTTTTTATAACTTCAAGGTCATCTCCACGGAAATGATTTACTTCTTCAACACTTGGGTCAAAATCTGCGTCAGTTTTACCAAGCAATTCTTCTACTGAAGTTCCATATGCTTCTGCTACAGCTTTGTTTACTAAAATGAATTGTCCTTTTTCATTCTTTGCAAAAATGAAATGCGGTACTAAATCAATTACTTGTCTTAATCTGCTTTCACTAAGCTTTAAGGATTCTTCAACTTTTTTCCGTTCAGAAATGTCAATAATAATTCCGCGTAAACCTATCCGCTTATTTTTATTAATAACTGCATTTGAATGAATAATTGCCGAGAAAGTTGTTCCATCTTTTTTCTTTAGAATATATTCAGTCACTCCAATCTCTTCACCAGTTATAATTTTTTTTATATTTTCTTTTGCTCTTGCCAAATCCTGCGGAACAACAAAATCAAAAATGTATAAACCTTTTTCAAAATCTTCCGGATTGTGTTTAAATTGATCGAAAGCGCTTTTATTCACAAAGGTTAGCTTACCTTTTATGTCTGTTTCAAAAACTACTGGTGGAAGCATATCGGCAAGTAATCTGAATTTACTTTCGCCTTCCTTTAATGCCTGTTCAGAAAGCTTCTGTTGGGTAATATCTCTTGTTACTGATGCCAGTCTAATTCCTTTTTCAGTTTTAATTGGAAAAACAGTTTGCTGCGAAAATACTTGTTCACCATTTGGTTTCTGAACTTCCGCTTCAAGTGTCTTGTAAAAAAAATCTGCTTCATGTTTTTCCAAGGCTGAATTCAGGACAGTTTTAAGATATTCATTATTTTGAGGTGACTTTTTATTTTCTGGTAACATTGAAAACTGCACATCATTATAAAATTTACCGAGAGCTTCTTCCCTTGGAATTCCTGATATGGCTGCATGAGCTTTATTCCATTCAATTATTTTCCCTTCTTCATCAAGTAAAACAAAACCATCTGTGGCTTGCTCAATAAATGCTCTGTATTTCTGTTCGCTTTCTTTTAAAGCATCTTCAGAATTTTTTCGTTTGGTAATATCGCGCCCAACTGCCTGATATTGAAAACTGCCATTAAATTGAATGGGGCAATAAGTCCATTCGTGCCATTTAATTTCTCCATTACTCAATTTTACTCTAAATTCAACCTGGTAGGTTTTTCTTTCGGATTGTAGAATATTGGATAAAACTATTATTTTCTTTCTGTCCGGTTTGTATATAAAATTAATAAAGTTTTTGTTAAGCAGTTCTTGTTTTATTTTCCCAAAGTAAATACAGCAAGATTTATTAACGTACGTTAGAACTCCATCTGGTTTAAATTTGCAGATCATAGCAGGAATTTCATCAATAAGCAATTCTTCATACTTCTCAATTCCCTTAAGAGCATCAAGTTCCTTAATTAACTGTTCCTTTGTTTTTCTACTATCTTTCATAAATCTCCTAAATCAAAAAGCTGTTCTGCTTATCTAATTGTTTATCAATTTTGATTTGTAATTTTGGCAGAGTAAAATAGAATTTACTTCCGGATTGTACTTTACTTTCCACCCAAATTTTTCCGCCGTGTTTCTTTACTATTTCTTTACAGATTATCAAACCTAACCCGGTTCCTTCTTCGTTGGCGGTTCCGCGTGTTGTATAATGTTTTTCGATTTTAAATAAATTTTTAATGTTTTCTTCTTCAAGCCCAACACCATTATCTTCTATGCAAATCTCTACTTCTGTTGTTTTTTCTATTGCAGATATATTTATCAAGCCGCCTTCGTTTGTAAATTTAATGGCATTAGAAAGTAAATTTTCCAGGATTGATTGCAGCATGTTTTCATCGGTATAAACTTTCAGCTTATCAGCAACCATATTTTTTATTTGAATGTTTTTATTTGCGGCATTAGCAAATAGAAGGTTTATAGATTGAATTAAGTTTTCATACAAACTAATAGATTCTGGTTTGAATTCAATTCGGTTGGTATGCAGCCTTGACCAGCTAAGCAAATTCTCTACTAATTTGTAAATGCTGTTTGTTATACGATGGATGTCCCCGACAAATTTTCGAATTTCAGAACTATCAAGTGTGTCAAATTCCAGAAGTAAAATATTTGCAAAACCGAGTAAACCAAGGAATGGGCTTTTCAAATCATGTGCAACAATAGAAAAGAATTTATCTTTGGAAGCATTTAGCACTTTAAGTTCTTCCGCATATCTTTTAAGCCGTTGCTCAGATTGTTTGCGTTCTGTAATATCGCGGGCGATAAAAACCATTCCATATGAAGCACCAGCTTCATCCCTTAACACTTCGCCGTTTACTTCTGCGTTAAAAAAGGTGCCATCCTTCTTTACAAAAAAATATTCTTGTGGACCAAGAGATTTGTTGAACATTAATTTTGTATTTTCAACGGCTCTTTCTCTATCAATTGGTGCAATATGAAAGACCATATTTGTACCTAACAGCTCATCAAGTGATGAATAACCGCCAACAATTAAACCGCTTATTGATTGAAAAATAATTTTTCCTTGAAGATCAGTAACAGTTACAACATCCGGCACTGCAGTAATTAGTTTACGATACAATTCCTCAGACTTTTCTAACCTTTCCTCAGCTAATTTTCTTTTTGTAATGTCCTTAACCATACAAAGTTTAAAAACAGGCGCTCCTTTTAAATCAATAATGAATGAAGCGGTTAAGCTTCCCCATTTATTTTCTCCATTTTTTGTTACATATCTTTGCTCAATCTGCAAAATCGAACTTGTGTTTAATTTCTCTGTATCTTTTTGAATTGATTCAAATGCTTTTTGTCTATCTTCAGGAAAAGTAAGTTCTGAAAAGTTTAAATTTGTCAGCTCATTTTGCGAGTAGCCTAAAAAATCTATGAACGATTCATTAACCCTAATAATTTTACCATCAAGATCTGTAATCACCATACCTATACCAGCTTTTTCAAAAATAGTCCTGAACTGTTCTTCGCTTTGCTTAAATGCAGATTCTAAGCTTGCAAGTTTTTCATTTTTTAATTCAATCTCATGCTCAAGCAACTTCAGTTCATTCGCTTGCTTTTTGATTTTTAAACTGCTTATTTTTTTTAGCTGGTAAAGTTTGTAGGCTACAACTGTTAAAATAAGCGCCAAGATTAAATTAGTTAGAAGGGAAAAAATTAAAATTGTCCTGTTAGTTCCCTCCAGTTTTTTTATCATGTTATTATTTCTTTCAAGCTCATTTGTTTGTTTGATCTTTGAAATTTTAGTTACTGTTTCTTCATTATAAATTAAATCTTTAAGCGCATTATGATGATAAAATTTTAATGCATTCTTATAATTGCCAAGCTTGGAATAATAGTCGGATAATTCGTACAAGATATCTTTCTGAAATCTTTCTAATTTTACCTCGCTTGCCAGCTTAAGGTTTCTGTTAAAGAATTCAAAAGCTGCGGCGAAATTACCATTGGCTGATTTAACTTTTTCAGCAAGCTGGGTAAAATCATTTTGGGCAAAAATTACTCTGCAAATAAAAAAAAGATATATTATAAAAGTTTTAGTCATTATTCAATTTCCATTGCTGGCAATGTGAATTTAAAACTACTTCCTTTTTTAACAGTACTCTCCACCCAAATTCTTCCATTATGTTTTTCAATCATTTCCTTGCAAAGGACAAGACCAAGCCCGGTTCCTTTTTCATTTGCCGTTCCTTTAGTAGTGTACTGTGTGTCTATCCTGAATATTTTATCAATGTCTTCTTGTTTTATTCCCATACCTGTATCGCATATGTGAATTTCTACCAATCCATTAACAGCAAATGCAGAAAGGCTAACTTCGCCCCCCTGATAAGTAAATTTAATTGCGTTAGAAATAAGATTTTGCAAAACTGATTGAAGCATATTATCATCTGCCAGAATAATTAGATTTTCCGGTACACAGTTATGGATTTTGATATTTTTCTTTAAGGCATTTGCAAATTGAATATTAACCGATTCATTAATTTTATCATATAGAACGATTTTAATTGGATTATATTCTGTTCTACCAATTTGAAGTCTCGACCATTCAAGCAGGTTTTCAAGAAACTTAAATTGATTTTTTAGTGTTTTGTTTAATTCAACATTAAACTTCTTTACTTCCTCATTTGTTAATGATCCTGTATCTTCAGCAAGTATGCCGGACAATCCCAACAAACCATGGAATGGGCTTCGAAGGTCGTGGGCAATTATGGAAAAGAGTTTATCCTTACTTGCTACCAATTCCTTTAGTTTAGCTTCGGATCCCGCTAATTGTTTATTAAGACTACTTAATTCGGAAGCTTTTTCTTCAAGCAGATTTTTATTATTCACTAAATCTTCAGCATATTTTTTAAGCTGGTACTCATATTCTTTACGACTAGTAATATCAATTAGAACAACAAGTATGGCATTATAATTTTTAAAAGTGATTGGAGCGGATCTTACAACAACGGTAATCTTTTGCCCGGATTTAGCCGTTATTGAAATCTCATAATCGGGATTAGATTCACCATTAATCCGCTTTTGCATATTTTGTGCGGCAATATTTCTATATTCTTCATCAATAAAAGTAAAGACAGATTTACCGAGCATCTCTTCTTCGGCATATCCAACTACTTCCATTATAGCTTTGTTCACAAATAAAATATTTCCATGCTCGTGAACAAGAACTAGATCCGGTAAATTAGAAATTAGCGCCTTGTATTTTTTTTCGCTCTCACTTAATTCAGCTTCAATTCTTTTTCGTTCAGTGATATCAAGCGCAAGAGAAGCCATACCTATTACTTCTTCGCTTTCATTTAACAAAGGCGTATTATACCATTCACAAATAATTTCTCTGCCTTCTCCTGTAATGTTTTTATCAATCCTGAATTGATTTTCTTTGTTTTTTTTTGTTTGTTCCCAATGCATTTTTGCTGCTTGGCGTTCCTTTATCGGAACAATTAAATCGCAGGCATGCTTGTTTAGCACTTCTTCTTTACCGAAACCAAAAATTGTTTCTGCAGAGGGATTCCAATCCATCACTTTAAAATCTTTATCCCATTCTATGTATGCCAAAGGAGTTTGGTAGAAATGAAATGAAAGTTTTTGGTTATAGTTCTGCAGTTCCTTTAAAGCTTTTTTATAATTAGATACATCTCTAAATACACTCAAGAGAAGTTTTTGATTTTTCTCTAATTCTATATACGAGTTCGATAATTCGAACCAGACTTTTTTGCCATTCCATAAATTAAGTTCTCGTTCAAAGTGTGGTTGAATTGTACCTGCCGAAAACCTGGTTCGCTGCTTTTCATTCATTATACTTTGATAATCAGCAGCATAAATAATTGTAAAAGGATTGCCTTCTAATTCTTGTTTAGTTTTACCGCACATTTTACAGAAGGCTTCATTTACTAAAAGCGTTATTCCTTTTTCATCCACCAGCCGCATTCCATCAAAAGAATTTTCCCAAACTTGCCTAAATTGAACTTCTGATTTTCTTAAAGTTACTTCGGCATTTTTGCGTTCAGAAATATCTCGTAGTGTAACAAGGTAGTCTTTATAGCCGAGCCAATCTATCCTGGTAATTAAAATCTCGGTGGTTACAACCTTATCATTTATGCATATTTCAAATTCTACTGGTTTATCGCAGGACAAAGGATATTGAAAAGTTTGCCCTATCAATTCAGTTGGGGATTTGGTTTCTGGATTTCTAAGAAGTTTTTCCGCAGCCGGATTCGTAAATCTAATTATTCCATTTTTATCAACTATAACTATTCCGTCAGAAATTCTTTCAATAAGAATCCGGTATATTTTTTCTCTTTCCAATAAAGTTTTTTCACATCTATTCCTTTCAGTTATATCCTCACCAATACTTGTAATACCAATTATTTCATCTTCCGAATTTCTTTGAATAGTGTTATTCCAGGAAATTAACTTTTGTAAACCATCCCGCGTTATTATTTCACTTTCTGTTTGATGCGGAACTAATCCCTGTCTAATAGCTTCTATATAAGTATCCTTGTATTTTGCGTCGGCATTAACAAAAATATCAAACCAATTCTTGTCGAGTACATCTTCATTTTTCCATCCGGTTGCTTTCAAAAGAGTGGAATTACAAAATTTAATACAACCATCAGGAGTAAAGTTAACAGCAAATAACCTTAGGTTATCCAATATTTCATAAAAATGTTTAGATGATTCCAAGAAACAGTTAGCCTGCTCAGTTTTGCTGAAGGTGCTTCGTAAATCATTCATTATCTTTATCCGCCTCTATAAAACCTTTTGGGTAGTCTATTATCGATTAAAATCCTTAATAACTTTATTGTAATTTGCATTAAACCCAAAATTCATATAATTCAACAAATCCATTCTGCCCGATTTACCTTCAATTTCAATTAAAATGATAAGAATTTACTTTTCTATTAATAAAATTATTTGCGTTAATTGAATAAGAATGTAAATTTCGGAAGCAAATATAAATTATTCGGACTGAACATGCGCATTATAAAATTTTTGGAAGGAAAACAAATTTACCTTCGCCCTTTAAAGGAAAATGATTTGGAATTGGTTGAATTCGGTAAAAATAACCCGGATGTTAGAGAAACACTTTTTCTTTTTGCTCCGATGACAACTGAGCAGGTGAAAGCGGAATTAAACCAATGGTCAAGCAGTAAAGAAATTATGCTTTTCACTATTTGCCGCCAGCAAGATGACGTTGCCGTTGGACAAACTGCATTAGTAAGAATTGACTATGTAAGTCGTGCGGCGGTTTTTTATGTCGCTATTTACGATCCACAATTTTGGTCTAAAGGATATGGAAGCGAAGCTACCAGGATGATGTTAAAATTTTCTTTCGATATTCTTAACCTTAATCGAGTTCAACTGCACGTTTGTGTAGATAATACAAAAGGAGTGGCTGCATATAAAAAGGCTGGATTCAAAGTGGAAGGAACATTAAGAAAAGCAATGTATCATAAAAACAAATACATAGATTTTTATGTAATGGGAATTTTGCGGGAAGAATTCTATAAAAGAAAAAAATAATTATTGCTGGAAGCTAAGTTTTTATCAACCAGTTTAGAATAAGCCAGGGATTAATAATGAATTTATTAAAAAATTTTTATTCGAAATGTGGAACCATCTTTATTTACACTGCCTTGTTTTGCTCTCTAACCATAGCCCAGACTAACGAAAGAAAGGAAATTAAAATTCCAGACATCTCCGGCTATTTAACGCTCAAATGCGATTTTCACAGTCACACAGTTTTTTCTGATGGCGACATTTGGCCCGATTTACGAGTTGAGGAAGCGTGGGCTGAAGGTTTAGATGCAATTGCTATAACGGATCATATCGAATATCAACCGCACAAAAAAGATATGGTTAGAAATCTGAATAGATCTTACGAAATCGCTTCGGAGTATGCTGATAAATTTAACATCATTGTAATAAAAGGATCCGAGATTACCAGGAAAATGCCACCAGGACATTTAAATGCACTTTTCTTAAAAGATTCAAATCCGTTAGACACCGCTGACTTTAGAGTTGCAATTAAATCGGCAAAGGATCAAGGTGCATTTGTTCAATGGAACCATCCATTCTGGCAGGGAACAATTTTTCCAAAGAAAGAGGGAAAGGTTGATTGGTTTCCAGAACATCAAGAGTTTTATGATAACGGCTGGCTAAATGGAATTGAAGTTGTAAATGAACGTGATTATTATCCAGATGTTTTTAGGTGGTGCTTAGAAAAGAACTTAACAATGCTTGGCAATTCGGATATTCATTCACCAAGCGCATATTTCTATAATTTACCCAAGGGAGATCATCGTCCGTTCACTTTAGTTTTTGCTAAAGAAAGAACCGCCGAAGGAATTAAGGAAGCGTTGATAGAACATCGCACTGCGGTTTTTTTTAGCGATACGTTGTTGGGAAAGGAAGAATTTTTAAAACCAATTTTCAAGAAATCTATTGAGATAATAACACCCAAAATTGAAACCTTAAAAGGAAAAGCATTTTACATTCAAATTGCTAACAACTCAGATATTCCATTTAAATTAACTTCCGCAGAAAGCAATAACGATTTTGAATTTGAGCAATCAATTGCTCTTCCAGCTCAGCGGGTTGTTCGGTTATATGTAAAACCAAAATCTAAAGACCTTGTTGGAAAGAAAAACTTAGTGCTTCCATATAAAATTAAAAACCTGCTTATATCTCCAACTGAAAATTTAACAGCAGAAATTAATTGTGAGGTTGAAATAAAAGAAAAATAGCATCTCAAATTTTTCCCCAAAATTATCCGTGTCTGTAGTTGAAAGATAAATTACTACTAAAGAAATAGGATTGACTTAAAACGGTTATCCTACATTTGCAACCATTTAAAAACTATTAATGTTATTATCTATAAGATCGAAGATTTTTCTGCTGTTGTATTGCAGCAAATAGTTTTATAAGTTAGCATCGATTTTAAACTAACATTTTGAATTGTGGATTTTGATATGAATAAATATATGCTCGACATTGATTTACCTACGCTTACACATGAATTTATTTCTTTAATTCCAAGCCAGATTTCTCTTACCAACAAACTAATGAAAGCAGGGAAAGTATCAAGCTATACTCTATCGGTGGATAGAACTAAGCTTTGGGTAATGATTGATGCTGAATCTGAACCAGAAGCAATCGAAATTTTTACATCATCACCATTATCCGAATCCCAGAAATGAGTTACCGTAGGTGTCCATCCATTAAAGGCACCTCCAAAACCCCAAATCGGATCATCTAGATCTTCTCTTTCCGCTGCAACTCCTATATATCCGGTTGACCATGGTTGATTATCATCGCCAGCTCCCATAAAAGAAAGACCAATTCTATCTCTAAGTTCAGGAATCGGACCTTTTTCATTTTCTAAATAGTAATAAGCCTGTTTTACAACATATTGGTGTACAGGTGCATCGTGTGCAAAAGTTGTTTTGAGCAAAATAATTGTAAAAAAAGAAATTAGTAAGTATAATCTAGTTGAATTCATTTTTTCTCCTTTCCTTGTTGATTATAATATGTTTATTATGGTTATAGATTACTCTCTCCTATTTAATTTCCTATATTAATTTCGATTCCAAACAAGTAACTAAAAAAAGAATAATTAAACCTTAAGATTTCTGCTCCCGTTTGATAACTAATCGTTGACAATAAATTAACTCTATCATTACAAAGTGGTATATTTAATTTTAAGTCTGTTCCAAAAGTAAAAACAGTATTTGTTGCTCTGGTAATATTTTCAAATGATATTGAAGGTCCAAGCAAGAGTGAAACACTATACATTTTAAATAATGAGAAATCTAACTCCAGTTTCAGCCCTTTACTGTTAATAGTTTCGGAGGGTATCTGTACAACAACAGTATTAATCTCTTTTATTTTTGATTTCCAGTAGGTAAAAGCTATTATAGAATGAACCTCATCCGATAAATTAAATTTCAGATATGCTTCAAAAAAAACACCTCTATTGAAATCAGAACTATTTTGATTCAAATTTGGAGAATGAGAGCCTACCTGAAGTCCAATATTAAAATGTATTTTCTTTTTCTTTGGATTTTCAATATTCAAACTATCATTAGTAATAATCGATTTGCCGCTGCTCTCGATTTTTATTTCATAATTATTGTTCACTCCCAAAGTATCATTATCTTTATTTTGGCTTAAGCTTAAAGAAGAAAAACCGATGGAAAACAATATTATTAACACCTTCTTTTTCATAAAACCGAGCAACAAATTAAAGCTAATAGAATGCTTTTCATTTTCACCTCTGATGAATTAAAAAAATGTTTATAAAACTATTCAACAATCATATAGCCTCCATAACTTGTAAAAAATCTTTATTTCTTCGTATAAATTTTTATAGTAATTTTTCAACCACTCATACCAGCCATTAGTTAATTACCAAGATCAAATGATCTACATTTATAAAATAGTGTTTAATTTTTTTACCTATTCTAATTTTCTTTTATTTTCCCTCTGATTATATAATTCAGTCCGTTACTTCGGTTCTCAGCCATAAAAAAAACATGCTTATCAAAAACAAGGAAAAGTCCGTTTATGGCAATGTTACTATCCGATAACTTATATAAATATTGTAAATCTGTTCCATTGTAATGCGCAATGCCATCATACATTCGTAAAAATAAATCTTTAAGACTCCTGCCGCCGTATGATAATCCAAAATTTGGCTCATTAACATAATAAGTTAGATTGAAATTGCCATTGATAAACCTATAGATTCCTCTTCCTTTCTGGAAATAAATTTTTCCGCCGATTACTTCAAAATTACCATATTCTTCTAAAATTGAACGACCTGCATATATTTCTCTAATATTCTTGCCGTCAAATTCATATATTCTAGTTGAGTCCTCACCGAGATTAGATGTGAATCCAAGCAAATAATAATTTGGATTATCATTTTTTGCTCTTCTTATTTTTACGAATGAAATTTTTACTGAAAGTATTTTTACTTCCTGCCATTTTACTCCATCATAATGCATTATAATTCCTTTATAAGAATTTCCATCTGCTGCATACCCGACTGCGTAAACATTATCCGGTGCATCACCCCATATATTTTCCAAACCGGTGCTTGAATAATTCTGAATTTCAAATTTTGTGTGCTGGCTCCATTTTGACCCGTTATAATGCCAGATCAATCCATCATCGCCGCCAAGCCATACATCGTTAGTTCCAAATCCAAAAATTGAGGTGGGAACAATTGGTTTTGAGATATTATCAGTACTCCACTTTGTTCCATCAAAATGCCAGATGGTTTTATCAAGTCCACCACCGCCACCGGTTGCCCAAACATCAGTTGGTGAACTTCCCCAGATTCTCGTTAAGGTATTAAAAGGTATATTTAATGTATCTACTGTCCATTCATAATTTCGGCTTCCGGGTTCAACATACTCTTCTTGGGTGTTGGGTTCGTTAGTATTGCAGCCTGTCTGTCCGATAGGCAGGCTTAAAAAAAGCAACTGTAAAAGTAAAATTGTAAGTGGCATATATTTTTTAAGTTTCATTTTAGTTTTCTACCTTGCTGTTAACAGTTATATACATAAGCAAAATCGATTTTTGGAATTTATATTATTTGAACTCACCTAAATCCTCTCTTAGCAGATCGGACTTAAAGCAAAATCCCTAAAACCATTTTGTTATTAGCATACCTATCACAAATAATAAATTGGTTTATCGTTCCATTATTTTATTAAGAAAGTAACAGTCATTGTTAAATTGAAATGTGCAAAAATCATTTTCAGAAAATTTATAGTAATTAATTAACTCAGATTAATTTTCACAAAAGAGTCACATAAAAGAAGAATGCGGTTCCCCTTGTTTTTTCTTGTTAAGCTTAGTTATAGAATAATATTAACCTAATCCTGCTGGCAATTTGGTTTTTTATTTTTTTATTGTCAAGTAAAAAATAAAAAAAAATGAGAAGAAAATTATTTTGTAAGAATTATATTGAGCAAAGCTGGTAAACAAAATATTTTTATTTTTTCAAACAAACATCTAAATTTGTTCTTCAAAATAGCTAAAGTTTTTGAAGAACAATGAAAACAATTACATACTCACTTAGAAACGATGAATCAAATTCCGATAGCTACTACAAGGATGTTGCTGATTTTACCAATATAGTTTTAAAGGAATCGGAAACACAACTTGAATCGATTGCTGAAGAATTTCAATTTTACCTCATCAAATCGAAAGGAGAGATTTTAAGGCGCAAATCGGAATATGTTTTTGAATTATTAACTTTAGGAGCATTACTCCGCATTTATGAACGGAATGCACTTTCACTTCCTGTTTTACCGCAAAGAATTTTAACCACACTTGCAGAACTGCGCAGGAGGTTTGCCTGGGTTAAACCATTTGCGGATTCCGTACGTGGAATTTTATCAACCATATTCTTAACAAGAAAAAATTCTTTTGTGTTTTCTAATTCCAAATTTGGAGTTGATAAAATTGAAAAACTTATAGAATGGCTTGCCGCTGCCGGAGATTTTAAACAGGATGTAATAAGATTATCCGTTTGGAAAGATTACTTCAATCAAATTCCGGAAGAAAAAGTTATCAATTATATTTTTGCTTCGATAAGATTTGCAAAATGGTTCGAGAAGCAAAGCGTTAAAGCGTTGGGGAAATACACCCTCGGCGTAGAAAATTTTCTTGAGTATAAACATGAAGAATACAAGTGGCGCGAAGATCTTATTTTCTGCGGGCGTCAGCGGGTTGAATATCATTTGAATATGGTTGGCGCAGAAATTATGAACCGTGCATGGCGTGATGAATTTCTTTCGACTAAAAAGAAAGCTGTTCTGGTTCCTTCTTGCATGAGCATTAAAACAAGGTTTCATTGTAAATCTTTTTTTAACGGAATAGATTATTCCTGCAAACGATGTACTATAAATTGTAGAGTTAACCAGCTTACAAAACTTGGCGAACAAGATGGCTTTAATGTTTTTATGATTCCGCATTCAACTGATTTTTCTAAATGGCTTAAGAAGCGTGCGGGCAATAAAGAAGTTGGAATTGTTGGTGTAACCTGTGCCTTGAATTTAATGACCGGCGGCTGGGAAGCCAAGGGATTAGATATTCCCATCAACTGCATTCTTTTAGATTACTGCGGCTGCAAAAACCATTGGGACGAAAAAGGATTTCCCACAGCAATAAATTTAAATGAACTGAAAACTGTTTTGAACATAAAAGAAAAACTAGATTTAAAAGAGGAAGCGGTTACAACCAATTAGTTCTTGAAAAATTAGGAATTGGGAATTACGAGAATATTAATGCGAATGGAAAAACTATCCTTATGTGAAATCAGTAATTCGAAATTCGTAATTTGTAATTAAAAAATAAATGGGATGAACATTTTTGTTTTTTTCATATAGTTCAAATACTCATCTCCAAAACTGGTTTTGTTTTCTTTCTCCTCAAACTCGGCGGTAAGAGTTAGAAAAATAGAAATCAGAATCAAGATAATTGCTCCCACTTCAGTAATATTTTTTAAGAACGTGCCCCAGCTAAGAAGCAACAGCGATGCATACAGCGGATGGCGAATGTAATTATAAATTCCTGTTGTAACCAGGTTAGAAGTATTCTCAAATCCAAAGTTGGCTGAGTTCTCAATCTTACCTTTCGGTTTACCAATTTTCTTCAGCAGATAAAATCCAGTAACGACAAAATAAATTGAAGTGAAAAGTAGCAGCCAGGAAATTATTTGAAGAATTGAAAAAGGATTGACAAACCACCAGTCAATATTTTTTAAAATATTTAATAGGATTAGTTCGAATGCAAAGAACCGGTAGAAACCGTGTGACTTCCGATTTCTTAAAGATTTCCAAGACAGAAATAAAATTCCAATTGATGAAATGATAAAAACGAATATTTTAATTTCAAGCATTACCAACCTCATTAGTTTTTACTTGCTTTTAAATTCTTTAATCATCTCAGGATAAGCAAGGCTTCCATTTCTTAGTTTTCTTTCCTGAGTATTAAAATCAACAGAGTAAAGCCCAAAGCGTTTAGAAAATCCTTTTGCCCATTCAAAGTTATCCATCAGTGTCCAGTAGAAATATCCTTTAACATTTATTCCTTCTGCAATTGCTTTGTTCATTACACGAAGATGATCTTTGATAAATTTTGGTCGTTTAACGTCACTATCATCAGCAATTCCATTTTCAGTAATGTAAATTGGTTTATTAGTAAAAGAATTGATCAGCTTAAGCGAACGATAAAAACCTTCGGGATAAATTTCCCAGCCCATATCGGTAGTATCCCCGCGTGAGTTTTCTTTTACCTCCTGAATAGTTTTGCCAGAGAATGGATTATAGTGAACCACAAATCTTGTGTAGTAATTCAGTCCGATGAAATCGAAAGTGTTCATAACATCACTTTCATATTTTTCTTTTACCAAACCTGGAATGTAAAAATCAAACTCTCCATTTGATAGAAAGTTAAGCACTACTTCATTCATATTTTCATTTGCGTAGTATGAAGCCAAAACATCAAACAAATTCCACTGTATGGATGGATCGAAAGCGTAAATTGCGGTTGCAATTCCAACCTGTGCATCAACATCAATTTTTTTAATTGCCAGGTAAGCCTCGGTATGTGCCAGCAACAAATTTCTAAAAACTCTTACTGCCTTTTGCGGATCTTTTTCAGCGGGAGGAAATTCTCCAAAGAAGTATCCGTTGAATGCATAAACCGTTGGTTCGTTGATTGTGCACCAAAGTTTAACTTTTTTTCTTAATCTTTTAAAAACTTTTTCAGCAAACCTGGCAAAAACTTTTGGGGAATTATCTTGAAGGAATGCTCCTTGCTTTTCGAACCAGATGGGATTTGTAAAATGATGAAGCGTGATCATCGGTTCAATTCCATTTGCACGGAGTTCATCAACAACTTTTTCATAATGATCTAAAACTGATTCATCGAATTTTCCTTCTTCGGGTTCTATCTTGCTCCATTCAACAGAAAAGCGATATGCATTCAGTCCAATCTTTTTCATCAATTGAATGTCTTCCTTGTACCGGTTCCAGTGATCACTTGCTGCTCCGGCTTTCTGATTGTTAAATATTCGCGGTTTTCCTTTTTCATCCACTGCATCTTCAAATATAGTCCAGTTATTATTTGTACAATATCCTTCAACCTGGTGTGCAGAAGTAGCGCTTCCCCAAAGAAAGCTTTTGTCAATCTTTAAAGGAATCTTCTTAATTTCATTAAAATCAAATTTAAGATTTGTATCCGGGTTGCGTAGTAAGAAAATTGCAACTGCATAGGAAATAAACAACGAAAGAATTAACCAGAAAATGATTTTCATTTCAGTACCGCAGGAAAGTTTGGAAATAACCTACGTGATAATAATTAAAAAATATTTAGCGTTCAACTCTTTACAACCATGTTGAAAACACCAAGATACTCATCAATAAATTTGTTCAGCGATTTTCTTTTGTATTGCATAATAAATCTTGGATGGTCAAGCGTTTCAACTTTATTAAACAATTCCAACTCGCCATTAAATCTTTTAAGAAACTCACCATTTTTTCTGCCGAAGGAAATTACATTTTTCCTATTAGCACCAAACGCCGTCTGTTTCCGTATTGATAAAACTATTTCTGAATGCAAAACTTTTAGCAGTTCCGGTTCATCATAATAATTATAATTTATTCCATTCTTAATTATTGCAAGCGGAAAAAGAGCGCTAAGGAAAAATCTTGAAAAGAATTTATCTGTTCCGCCATATTCTTCAATCACCTTATAAACAAATTCGCTGGAAATTTCTTTCCTTGTTCCAAAAGAATTTTCGATACCGCATTTTTCTCTCAATGCAACAGGATCTGTAAAAGATATACCTGTTAAACCGCCGCCAAATCTTCCGGGGTTAATTCCGAAGATAAAAACTCTTTCTTCCTGATCATCATAATATTTGGCAAAAAATTCTTTTACGGTTTTTTTTACATCTTCTTTTTCGTATGGATTTATAACGCTAATAGTCTTAGGAAGATTTGCAGGAGTGCCGAGATTCAAAAAATATTTTATTGCTTTATTTGCAAAAGTCATAATTCAACTTATTTTTTTTCTTGTGCTGAATGATTTTAATCCAGAATCAATCTTAATATATTTTTCAAAATTCCTTTACTCTAAAAAGCCGCGCCAGAACCCATCTTGCTCGATTGACCGCAATATCAATTACCAATAGTTCTTAAAATCATTTTGGAAAACAAGATACAAATCCTTAAAATGAAATAACACAATTTCATCACAACAATTATTTAAACTATGTTTTGCCTGCAAAAGCAATTTTATTAACTTTGCCGAGAATATTTTTCTATTTTTAAAATAAAGCATAAGATAAAAAATGAAATATAAAATTTCTCTGTTGTTAATTGTATCGTTCATTAGCCTCCATTCACAAAATAAAAATCAAACAGACGTACCAGGTTTGTCGTCAATTTCCAAACAAAGTTTAATGAAAACAGTTAGCTATCTTGCTTCAAAAGAATTAGCGGGAAGATTATCCGGCAGCAAAGGTTATAATAAAGCGGCATATTTTATTGCGAACGAATTTTCTTACCTAAACCTTAAACCGCTTGGTGATGAAAATTATTTTCAAAAATTTAAAGTTGAATACAACGAAATTAATTCACCTATAAAACTTAATTTAGTTGATGAAGGAATAATCAAAAAAGAATATAAACTTGGGAAAGATTTTGTGTGCCGCGGATTTACAGGAGCAAATCACTTAACTGCTCCGCTGGCTTTTGTTGGTTATGGATTAACGAAACCCGGAATTGGTTATGATGATTATGCCGGTATGGATGTTAAAGGAAAAATAGTAATTGCCTTTAAATACAATCCCAAATGGAGAATTAATGATACATCAGATTGGGGTGAAGGATCAATCAGATACAAAATTTCTAACGCTGCTAAACATGGAGCTGTTGCTCTGCTACTGGTTTCATTTCCCAATGATGCAAAGCCACAAAAAACTATTTTAAGTATTCTTGAAGGTGAAGGGGAGCAGAAAGAGGATTTTCCATCTTTGCATATTGATATTCCGGTTGCAGATGAATTTCTTACCGGAAGCGGATTTTCGTTAAAAGAACTTGAAACAAAAATTGATTCGCTAAAAAAACCAAATTCAATTTTATTAAAAACTTCTGCTGAAGTTGATGTGCATTCAAAATATTTTAAAGAACAGGAAACGATGAACCTTGTTGGTTTACTTGAAGGATCGGATGAAAAACTGAAGGATGAATATCTTGTTATCGGCGCTCATTTAGATCATGTAGGTAGCCAAGGTGGGGAAATATTTGCTCCTGGAGCAAATGATAATGCTTCCGGCTCAGCCGCTGTTTTAGAAATTGCAAGAACTTTTATTGCAAATAATATAAAACCCAAACGCTCAATTATTTTTGTATTATTTGCAAGTGAGGAAATTGGATTAGCCGGCGCAAAGCATTTTGTAGATAATCCTCCAGTTCCGCTTGATAAAATTACAGCAATGATTAATCTTGATTGTGTCGGTTATGGAGACAGCATCCAGGTTGGTAATGGCTTGAGTTCGCCACAATTATGGCAGCTTGCAAGGAGAAACGATTCCCTTTACACAAAAATGATGGTTAGGACTACGTGGGCTGGCGGCGGCGCAGATGCAACACCGTTTCATCAGAAAAAAATTCCGTGCGCTTACTTTGTTACAACTAACAGCTACGAACATCTGCATTGTTTAACCGATACACCAGAAACTTTAAACAAGGATTTGTTTGAAAGAATAACAAAGCTGGCTTACTTAACTGCATATGAAGCAGCTTGTGGAATTTACAAAAAAGAGGAAGTAAAATAAAATTATACCAAAAGCAGTTACTCTTTTAACCGGTTATCCTACCAAAGCGGAAACTATTTTTAACTGGGTGGAAAAATATTTGTTGCAAAGTATTTGGCTGATTAAAATCAATCAGGTTTAATAAACAGATAAATAATTGTGCAAATTTTCCCTTGTCTACAAAAAGGGGTTACGATTTACGTAACCCCCCAGGTATGTGAATGAAATTATTTTACACGTCCCAATATTTGCATTCGTCATATCCACCATTTGATTTTGCACAACACAAAACAATTTCTATAAATAATATATAGTATTTGTTAACCTGGCAGGCTTCAAGTGGACAGGCAAGGATGCATCTATCACAACCGATGCACCAATCCATATCAATTTGTAAGTTTCCATTTTTGTTGATATAAATTGCTTCCATTTCGCAAACTTTTACACAAGGGTATTGTCTTCGGACCATAATATCTCCTAAAAATTTATTAATAATTTTTAATTCTAAAATAATTATTTAACTTTTTTTAATATGGATAAATCGATTTCTTAAACCTACCCGATCAATGTTTGCAAGCAATTTAATAGTTTTACCAGGTTCCAATAACAAAACGTCACCATTAGCAAGACCGGTAACATAAGCAAAAGAGCCATCTGCATTCAATAAATTTACATTTACTGTTTGCAATTTAAACGAATCATTGTTGTTAATAATTTTTGTTACAAGATTAACACCCTTTCTGGCATTAGTAATTGAGCTTAAAGGAATTTTGGATACGTTTTCGCCGGTTGTTTTGCTTAGGTTTGCACTTACAACGTAATTTGGTTCTTTGGATATTGCTTTGTCTAACTTGGAATGTGTTTCAACATCTCCTGTATCTGTAACTTTAGAACAGGAGCTGTTTATTGAGATGAGTAAAGGAGCCCCCAATAAAATTGCACCGTATTTTAAAAAGTCTTTACGGTTTAGTTTTTTAGTAAATTGCATAGAACCTCCAATGAATGTTAAAATAAATGATTAGTTAATTGGCATTTCAAAAATATAAATTCGACAGTCTTATCCAAGATTTTTTTTAACTTTTTTAATTTGGGCTTATAACAATAATAATGCCGGACAGATGCTAAAACATCCGTTTTTAAGGTTTACATCAGCTTAAAAATTAAATTGGAAGGTAATAGATTTTCAGATAGAAGAATTAGCGGTTAAACAAAAAATCCCAAAATGATTTCGATTTTTTTTGGCTCCTCCAAAATTTAATGTATTTATCCTGTGTAATAAGTCCGATTGGTCCCTCATAAATACCCCCATCGATCCAGCCATCATAAACTCTAACAGCAATAATGTTATCACCAGTTTTTAATAAATTTTCCGGAATATAATATCCTCTAAACTTCTGATATTCCTGATCTACAGAAATTTTATTCTCTTGAACTTGCATTCGACCTGTTGAACCAATCATTTTACCATTTATGAATACTTCATCTAAATCATCTATTTTACCAAGCATTAGTACAAGTTTTTTATTTTTAAGATTTTCGGGCAAAGTGATTTTTTTTCTGTACCAGGCAAAACCATCATAGTTTTCATATCCTTGAGATTCCCAATTTGCAGGCACAAATATCTGTGACCATTCCTTATCATTATAATTTGCTCCTTTCCACTCATTCTCGTCCCCGGTTTTAAACTTCCACATTCCTTCCAAAACAACGTCAGCTTGCAATACATTGGTTTGATAATAAAATCCAATATCACCATTAACAATTCCACCACCCAGTTGCGCATCATAAACTCTAACTGCCAGAACATTTTCGCTATTAAATTTAATAAGGTAATTTGGAACATAATATTTTCTAAAAGCACTATATGCAGTATTATATTCAGGGGGAAAAGATCCCGAAGCGCCAATTGGAGTACCATTTAAATAAACTTCATCAACATCATCTATATAACCAAGAAACAAGAAAATACTTTTTCCTTTAAGATCATTTGGACAGAAAAAATGTTTGCGGTACCAGGCATATCCATCATATCCGTAGAATCCTTGATCTTCCCAGGGAGAAGGAACTTTAATTTCTTCCCAGCTCTTGTCTTTGTAATTTGGAAGAGACCATTGTTTATCATCCCCAATTGAGAATTTCCATAAACCTTTTAGGTTTAATATCCTCTCCCAATCGCGCGCAAACAGATTTTGGGATGACGTGAAAGTAATTATACTTAACAACAATATTTTTTTTATGAAGCTCATTAATGTTTTCTATTGTAATTATAATTTATAAACTATTATTAGAGAGATAGTCATAATCAAGTAAAAAATTGTAAAATTTTGTCATACCCTACTTTATTTTTTATTTTCCTACTTCAGAAATTTGAACTATTCCCATTACTTTTAAATATTCATTATAAATTGCCGTACACATTCTTCTTACTTTCTGATCATTATCTTTTTCAGCAAAAGTTTTTACCAAATCAATACCATCAGCTTCTCC
Organism: Ignavibacteriales bacterium; assembly: GCA_026390815.1. Lineage (NCBI taxonomy): Bacteria > Pseudomonadati > Ignavibacteriota > Ignavibacteria > Ignavibacteriales > Ignavibacteriales bacterium. Next base: position 49,973 of record JAPLFH010000031.1, read on the forward strand.
AATTTGATATAAAGACAAGGCTATTAGTATTCTATTGCTTGGGAATGTTTCTTTTTTTAATTGCTCCATTAACTCATTTTTTAATTCTGACAATTTGTATTTTCCAACCATATAAATACTGCTTCTTCTTAAACCATTATTTTCAGATTTTATTCCCAGCTTTAAGTTTTCAATTGCTGCTTTGGTTTTATCAACTTTATTTGATATGGGATCGCAGGCTGAATAAGCATTTGCATATATTGCGGTTAATGCAACTGCTATTAAAAAAAATTTGGTCGTCATATTTTGTTTCATTTTTATGTCTCCTTTATTTGATGAATATTTTTCTTTATTCATCATTTTAGACGGAAACCAGAAGAGTAGAGTTGTCAAGCGAAAGTAAAGTGTTGTAAAAGAATGTCACATCTAAAAATTTAAGGGGAGTAGGCGGATCTTTTTATTTGATGAAGAATCCTCTAAGAAAAGTATAAACAATCCCAGCTTTAATATCTTAAATATTGAACCACATTTGTTTCAGTTTAATTTGATTGCTTAATCAAGCAATTTATAACCAATTCCATGCACAGTTAAAATTATCTTGGGATTGTTTGAATCAATCTCAATTTTCTGACGGAGTTTTAAAATGAAGTTATCAACAGTGCGCGTTGTTGGGGATTCATCATATCCCCAAATTTTTTGTAGAAGCTCATCACGGCTAACTGTTTTGTTTTTGTTTTCCCAAAGGTAATGGAGAATTTCAAATTCCTTGTGAGACATTTGAACTGATTCGCCATCAGCGTCGGCGTTATAAGAAGTAAAGTTTACTTCTATTTTTCCAATCCTTACCTGTACGTCTTTTTTCTCAGGCACATTTTCTTCGGATCTTCGCAGGATGGCTTTAATTCTAGCCAGTAGTTCCCGTAAGCTGAATGGTTTTGTAACATAATCATCGGCTCCTAATTCAAGTCCAAGTACTTTATCAATTTCTTCTCCTTTGGCAGTAACCAAAATTACCGGAGTCTTAATCCCTTCTTTTCTTATCCGTTTACATACATCAAAACCTGAAAGTTTGGGAAGCATAACATCAAGAAGGATTAAGTTAAACTGGTTATTAAGAATTTTATTTACCGCTATTTCACCATCTTCAGCATAATCAACTTCATAACCTTCAAATTCAAGATTATCTTTCAAACCCATTCTCATATGAGTTTCATCTTCAACAATTAAAATCTTTATCATTTTATTCTCCTAAAATTTATCTTAAATTTTTACTGGTAATGAAATTTTAAAACTGCTTCCTTTACCAGGATTACTATCCACTGTTATTTTAGCCTTATGCACATCCACAATGTACTTTACTAATGATAAGCCCAATCCCGTTCCTTTAGTGTTGTGCAAATTTCCAGAAGTAACACGGTAGAATTTTTCAAAAATTCTTTTCTGATCTTCTTTAGAAATACCAATTCCACAATCCTGAACTTCTACATATACTGATTCTTTTTCTTTACCCGTTTTTATAGTTATATCTTTTTTTGTGTCACTGTACTTTACAGCATTATCAATTAAGTTTATTATTGCTTCTGATAAAGCTTCTTTATCTGCTTTTACAGGTGAAAGATTTTCTTCTTTCTGAAATGAAAAAACAAATCCATTGCTTTGAAGATGATAGGTGTATGTATTAAAAATATTTTCCACAAGATTGTTAAGATCCGTTTCCTCTAAATGATATTTTATTTTCCCCGCTTCCATTTTGGAAAAATTAAGAATCTTATTAACAATCTTGCTTAACCTGTTAGCTTCCTGGCTGATGATCTTATAATACTCTTTCTTTTTTTCTTCAGTTTTTACACGCTCCAATTCCAATGTTTCAGCAAACATTGTAATCAAAGCTAATGGGGTTCTTAATTCGTGAGACACATTAGAAACGAAATCCGATTTTATCTGCGCCAGCTCAATTTCTTTTCTTATACTTTTATATGCTAACCACAAACCAGTAATCAGAACAATGTTTAATAGTACAATTAACGCCAGGTTAAATTGTGATCTTGCATTTACCAGACCACTAATTGTTTCCCCTTTTAGTGTAATACCAAGGCTATAATCTGGAAGGAGCCAAAGGGATTTTCTTTGTTCAATCTTATTAATATCAATTTCTTCTGTGGAATATATAATTCTATTATTTGAATTATTAAATACAGTTATTGTAAATTTTTGCTGCGAAACATTTTGTAGTTTTGGTAAAAGAATTTGCCTGATAAAAACATTCGGATCGAAAATGATAACACAAATTTTAGCTTTGCTGTATTTGGCATTTAACAAGAACATAATTACGGAATTGTTTCCTACGGTTGAATCCTGAAGGGTTTCAAATTTTTGGTAACCTCCTTGTTTATAGGTGAATAATCTTCTGGTTTTACTTTCATTAGCAAAAATAATCTTCTTTGCAGTCTCCACATTAAAGGCTGAGAATTTTTTAGCTTTAGTTGGGAAAAAATCTATGTCCTGGTTGGGAATACTGTCAGTAAAAAAAATTAAGTTGATTGATGTATTTAAACTTAAAAATTCATCGATTCGTTTCTGGAATTCCGAAACATTTTTTTGTTTATCAATTAAAGCAAGGTTTAACTTTGTTGCCCAGGTGCCAACTATATCTTCAGAATATTGGTTTACTGAAAAAAGAATTGCATCCAGTTGGTTGTTATAAATTGATTGTATTACTTTTTCATTTTCACTTAAAGAACTAAGTTCATAAATAGAAAAAAATAGCGCCGGTAACAATATTATTAAAAAAAGTATTAATCCAATTCTGGTAATTGGTTTTTGATTAGACAAAGACGATAATTTTCTATTCATATTTACCTGCTAAGAAAAATAATGAAAAGTGATAATATATGATAGAGACATTTATTGAATCATCAAATATTCGGTTCACATTAAAAATCCCCCACTAAATTTTGTTTTGTTTTTCCCAGCTACAAGAATAGTAAGCAAATTTATTCTTAACAATCCGGTTGTGAAATCAATAGAGAAGTTCTCAAAAAGAAAAGATTACTACATTTTATGTCTAAAAAAATTTAATCGGTAATAATTATCTTCAATTGGAGATATTTAACCAGTATAAATTCACCGTAAAAATTTATTCTCTTTTTTTTATCCGTTTTTCAATTTATTATTGCGGCACCTTCTTTGCTAAGTCATAAGAAGTTCTTAAAATATGCAAGGAGTGCAATTATGTTTAGAGTAACTTTAAAGGGGTCGCTCAAAATGGCACTTCTGGTAACTTTGTTATTTACAAAAGCGTTTTCTCAAAATTTTGTCTACACTCAAAATTTTGAAACCATAAATCCATTCAAATTTTGGACTTCAAACGCCACCTACACAATAAACTTTTTTGGTCCATCCAGCGATCGATTTGTTGACGGGACAAAATCTTTGAAGATGGATATTACGATTAATGGGAATGGTACAAACGATTGCTATTATTATTGGACCTTACCTGTTTCCGTTAATCTTCATGGTAAAATGGATTTTTCTGTTTACTTATGGATGGATAGTCCAACAGCGCAACTTGTAAAGCTTGGTTATGATTATGATTTTCCACCCACTGGACTTACACGAATACCCGGGGCGCCAGCGGTTACACAATTTAACACCTGGTTTAACCAAAAAATAAGTTTATCTGATGATATAATTTATCATGCAGATTACTTTGCTCACAATAAAATATATGGCTCTACCTATGATGACTTTGGCAGGCAGCTTGGGTTTATTCCTTTAATGATTAAAGCCAAAGGTTCGCATCGCTTAGTTTTTTATATTGATAAACTTGAACTAAAAGGAACCGTTCTCGATCAAACCACTTTTCCATTACAATACACCGCATGGTGGGCAGCTTTTCAAACAAAGCTATTAGGAATTGTAACACTAAAACATACTGAGCGACTTGCACTTCCTCCAATTCCCAACATTACTGGTTTAACGCTTACTTCAAAAGGACAGGCATATTACAATAGTCTTCAGAAAGCGAATACCGATATTAATAATCTATTTGGAATGATGGATGGTAAACCATACTTTGCTCCAACTGTAATGGATTCACTTGAAGAGCTTATTGGTTTATGGCCTAGTTGGGTTCAATTATTAAACGTAGAAATAAATAATCAAGCCGCTAAATTAGTTCCCTTCTCAATCAATCCAACTCAATACAATAGATTAACCGGAACCAATATACCTGGCGACATAATTTCAAATCCAAAGTTTACTGCACGCGTTTGTGCAAGTGAGTATGAACCTTTTTCTTTATTTCTTCAGGCAAGAGCTGCGGTAAATAATATTAAAGTTCAGTGGACTTCTTTAACTGGAAGCGGCGGAACAATTCCTGCATCCGCTCTTGATGCTTTTATTGCTAAAGTTTGGTACCAGAATGGTTATGATATTAATGGAAGAACGGGTAAATGGCTAACTCAGGAATTGCTTATAAAAAATGATGCTTTAATTTTAGTTGATGAAACAGCAAAAACAAATTCACTTCTTGTTCAAAGAACAGATGGAACTACTTATTATATTAATATCAGCGGAACAAGCACCTCCATCCCAACAAATGTAAAAATAAAAGATGCCGCAGTATTACAACCATTCTCTTTAACAGCGGACAGAAATAAACAACTTTGGTTTACACTTCATGTTCCAGCAAATACAGCACCTGGTAAGTATACAGGTAACATTACAATTACAGCAGATGTAATTGGAACAGTTACAACAATACCAGTGGAAATAGAAGTTCTGTCATTCAAATTAAATCCTTCTCGCTTAAGTTATTCTCTCTATTACCACGGTTATGTTGATGACGCAAATTGGCAGAAAGATCCTTTCACTTCATTTGCAAAAAGCAGCAACCAATACAAAATTGAAATGACTGATATGAAAGAGCACGGTGTTCTTTATCCAACAACTTATCAATCGCTTAACAATATTGGAGCAGATTTAACAATCCGCAACCAGGTAGGATTGCCAAAGGATAGATTATTTGTAACCGGATTTGAAACTGGTAATCCTTCAACAACCGCTGCTTTAACTACTTTAAAAAACTCAGTAACCTCGTGGAAAAATAAAATTGCACAATATGGTTATTCAAATCTTTATGTATATGGAATTGACGAAGCAGTTGGAGATGTTTTATTAAGCGAAAGACCCGCCTGGCAGGCAGTTCATGATGCCGGCGCAAAAGTTTTTGCTGCCGGTTATTATAAACATTATGATGTAGTTGGTGACTTGTTGGACTGTGCAAATATTCAACCCGATCCAAGAAAAGAACAAGCGGATTTATATCATTCATCCGGAAAGAAAATATATGATTATCATAATCCAATGGCTGGTGTTGAGGACCCGGAAGTTTACAGACGTAATTACGGTTTCCTTTTATGGAAAAATAATTATGATGGTGTAATGAATTATGCTTATCAAAGAAATTATGGACATATATGGAACGACTTTGACCCTGAACCAACACAACCGCATCCTTACCGGGATCATGTTTACTCTTATCCAATTTCAGATGGAGTTATAAGCACTGTTCAGTGGGAAGGTTTCCGTGAAGCTGTAGATGATATTCGCTATGTTTCAACCCTCCAGGATAAAATTGATTCTCTTAAAAATTTAGGAAGAGATGTTAGTTCATTTCAACAGTTCGCAAATTCTATTGATCCTACTCAGGATTTAAACAGTACGCGCTATGCAATAATTGATAAAATTAACTTATTACTTGGTTCCGGTGGAATAACGGATAATATTCCTCCCGCTATCGTTTCTGTTGTTGCTCTTACTCCAAATAATGTAACGATTAAATTTTCTGAAAAAGTTAGAACAACCGAAGTCCCAGTATTATCAAACTACACAATTAACAACGGAATAACCGTAACCAATGCTCTTTTAAATTCTGCAAGAGATGAAGTTACATTAACAACAAGTTCACTTACGGCAAATAAAACTTATGCTTTAATTGTTTCCAACATTAAGGATGATGCCGGTAATGTAATTTCCGCAAACAGTACTAATTTTCAATTTCAGCAACAACAGCAAGCAACAGCAAAAGATATTACACTGCTTGCCGAAAAAGGAATTCCTGCAAACGGAACTACATTAAAATACAAAACCGGATCGGCTGGATTAAAAGTAGCTTACTGCACTTCTACAAGCAGTACAGTTGCCTTTACGGTAAATATTCCATCGGCAGGAAACTGGTATGTGTGGGGCAGATTCTTTTGGGAAACAGCTACTACAACAGGACCAAATTCTTTCTTTATAAGTGTTGATAATGGCACTAAACTAAAATTTGGGAATAATGATGTTAATCTTAACAAATGGTATTGGGGCGGCGATGGATCAACAAGTACAGGAACACCAAAAATTTTATCTCTTGGTAATTTAACTGTAGGACAACACACAATTACAGTTTTTGGAGATGAAGTTGGAGCGACAAATATGCTTGATGAAATATTGCTTTCAACAAACCCAAATTCACATCCAACTGATGATAAAATTACACTAACCGCTGAGAACGGTACATTAACAAATGGTGCGGCTTTAAAGACTCAAACCGGTTCTCTGGGAACTAAGGTTGCATATTGTGCCGCAACAACCAGCAGTATAAGCTTTGATGTTAGATTTTTACAAACTGCAAATTATTATGTTTGGGGAAGATTTTATTTTGCTGGAACTGGTACAGATCCAAACTGTTTTTATTTAAGTATTGATGGTGGTATCAAACGCCTATTTGGTAATAACAAAGATAATTTTAACAAATGGCATTGGGGCGGTAATGGGAATGTTGAGACAGGTCCATTAACAGCTATTTCAATTGGTAATTTTGGAGCTGGTTCTCACACTGTTACAATATCAGGATTCGAGTTTGGACCGAATGTTATGGTGGATATGGTTTTAGTTACCTCAGATCCAAACTACATTCCAACTGATGCTGATTTTATTGGGAATACAATTGCTACTCCTAATGGTGATACATTTTTACTTACTGCAGAAACCGGTACTTTAGCTAATGGCTCAGCCTTAAAAACTCAGATCGGTTCAATTGGTACTAAGGTTGCATATTGTACATCAACAACCAGCACAATTAGTTTTAATGTTAAATTCCTTCAGCTTGCAAATTATTATGTTTGGGGGCGGTTTTATTTTGCAGGAACTGGAACGGATCCAAATAGTTTTTATTTTAGCGTTGATGGTGGATTCAAACGCAAATTCGGAAACAACAAAGACAATTATAACAAATGGCATTGGGGTGGAAACGGAAACGTAGAAACTGGTCCTATAACTTCTCTTGCAATTGGTTCATTTGGTGCAGGGCAGCATACAATAACAGTATCCGGCTTGGAGTTTGGACCAAATGTTATGGTTGATATGGTCTTAATTACCACAGACCCGGATTATGTTCCAACGGATGCAGGCATTGCATTATTAAAAAGAGGAAACGAACAAAATGAGATAACAGAAATTCCGACTGAATTTGAATTGAGTCAGAATTATCCTAATCCATTTAATCCAACTACAAAAATTAAATATGCCATTCCATATGATTCGCATTTAACATTAAAAGTTTTTGATATCCTCGGAAGAGAAGTAGCAACTTTAGTTAATGAAAAAAAGGTGGCTGGCTTTTATGAAGCAAACTTTGATGCCAGTAAGCTATCAAGTGGAATTTATATTTACCAGATTAAAACGAACGATATGGTAGTTAGCAAAAAAATGATGTTGGTTAAGTAATCCCATCCTCAGTTCTCCCTTTGAAAAATGGGAGAACCACGTTGGGAATAGATTTTTCACTCCCTCAACTTGTTCCGGTAAAGCAGATTTACTGCCGAGCCGGAACATTTTATTTTAAAACAAATCGAACAGAGATTTTCTGCAATCAAAACTTTTCAAAAAAACATTTCAATTTTCGCTTGCTCTTCTTACATCTAAAAATTATCTTATTGCAGATTATAATTGCAGTAATTCAATTTGATAAATTAGAGGGCATATGAAAATAAAACTTCCGCATTCAACTACAAACTGGATTTCTCTAATTGGCGCAACCATTGCGTTAATTTGTTTCTTTATGATCGTCTTTCTTTTTGCCATTACAACTTTTTTAGAAAGAGGTAGTTCATACCTTGGACTTGTAATATACATCGTACTCCCGGCGTTTTTAATAGTTGGTTTAATTTTAATTCCAATAGGAATGTTCCTTAAGGTAAGACGGGAAAAAAAGCAAAAACGAGTTGAAGAAACACGCTGGCCTGAAATTAACTTAAATATTGCCAGCCATAGAAATGCTTTTATAATATTTGCCATTGGCACTTTTATATTTTTATTCCTTTCTGCTGTTGGCAGCTATGAAGCATTTATTTATACAGAATCGGTTCCCTTTTGCGGTAAGACCTGCCATAAAGTTATGCTTCCGGAATACACGGCTTATCAATCATCTCCGCATGCACGCGTTGCCTGCGTTGATTGTCATGTTGGCTCTGGTGCTGATTGGTATGTAAAATCCAAAATGTCTGGGCTTTACCAGGTTTATGCCGTTACGTTAGGCGATTATCCAAAACCAATTCCAACTCCCATTTCTAACTTGCGACCTGCAAGGGAAACCTGCCAGGAATGCCACTGGCCCGAGAAATTTTATGATAGAAAATTGAGATTAGAAAAGCATTATCTGTCTGATGAAAAAAATTCTGAATGGGATATTAATCTTGCAGTAAAAATTGGCGGAAGCCATAGCGCGCAAGGTTTGCAGGAAGGAATTCACTGGCACATTAATAAGGATGTTGTAATTGAATATAAAGCGTTGGATAAGCAAAGACAAAAAATTCCGTGGGTAAAGTTTACAAATCTGAAAAGTGGAAAGACGATGATTTTCCAGGATCAAAATCAGTTATTGAAAAAGGAACAGCTTGATACTTTGGAAACGCGTGTTATGGATTGCATCGATTGCCACAATCGACCATCGCATAATTACAAACCGCCGGCATTTTTTGTAAACAACGCACTTACTGCCGGAACTATTCCTAAAGAATTTCCGATGATAAAATCTCTTGCAATGGATTTATGTGGAAAAGATTATTCAACTACTGATACGGCTATGAAAGCAATTAAAGATGGCATCAATTCTTTTTACAAGGAAAAATATCCACAGATTTTTGCAGAAAAAACTTACCTGGTTAAAAGAGCTATAAACGGTTTACAGATGGAATTTAAACGGAACATCTTTCCAGAAATGAAAGTGAAGTGGAGCGCATATCCAAACAATATTGGACATATAGAATTTATCGGCTGCTTTAGGTGCCATAATGATAATCATAAAAGCGATGAAGGAAAGTTGATCTCTAAAGATTGCAACTTATGCCATATAATAAGTGCGCAAGGTTCACCGGATAGTTTGCAGGTTACTTCCTTTGGTAGCTCGCTTACGTTTCGTCATCCAAATGGAGATGAAAGCTGGAAAGAAGCGCTTTGCGTTGATTGCCATACAGGACTTAATCCGTAATTGCGGATTTGAGAATGCGGGTTGCGGATTGAAAGGAAATATTTTTTATACTACAATCCGCAATCTTTTTCCCCTGATGTTAATGACCATCCTTGACAGAATTGTTCATACCGCTAGCAGGATTATTTTTACAAAATTAGTGGATTGAATTTTCGGTCCGCTTTTATAATACTTTGAACATCAAATAAAGTTTTCTCTGGCAAGGTTTGGACCTTGCCAACCGAAGAAATTATTATAAAAGTAATTAAGGTGGTTTTTTTCCTTCCTATCATTATTTAAAAATTATTTTATGCTTACTCTTGTTAAATTCATTATTCTCTTCGATCATCTTTTTTATACTCGGTTGCAGTTTTTCCTTGTATTCATTAGAGTTATATAAACTTTTATTTCTATTAAACAGAGTTGAGGCATAATTAAAAACAATTGATGAACTCGGGTATTTATCTAAAAACTTATCAATTAATATTTTAGGTATTTCATAGTTTATTAATCTATATTCTTCAACAATATTATTATATATACACATCTCATAATTACTATTAGGAAATTTTTCAACAAGTAAAATTAATTCATCAACCCATTTTGAAATAGAATTATTATCTTTTTTAATTTTATCATATTTCAAGATAATATTATTTAGTTTTTCCAATACAATTTTATCATCTTTTACCGTTGGTTCATTTATAATAAATTCTTTAGTGTTAGAGTAAAATTCTTCCTTTTTACTTTTATTAAAAGCATCTAAATAATAATGTGAATATTTTAATTTTACTTGATATTTACCAGGAAGGAAAGTATTGAAAACATTTCTACATAGATAGTATTTAACTTTACTTTCATTACCATATTCTCTTGATAAAGATGTTGAGTAAGTTATACTTTTACCAGGTAATAATTTATATTTAATATCATGCCTTGAATCAACAGTCCAGTACCAAGTACGTTTTAATTGCTTCCCATATGAATCAGTAACAATAATATCAGTAAAAGACTCGAAATCAGCATCTATTTCAACTTCTTTTAGATCAATATTTTGAAGCGTTACTAAAATTTCAACTGGTTCATATCTCAGGTATTCTTTTTTATCCAAGCCGATTTTTAAGGAAAAATCAGCACATAAAGAAATATTGGTATAAAAAAGAAGAGAAAATAAAATGACTAAAATATTTTTCATAATTCTTTCCGCTATAATGTTAGTAGAATTCAATATGAATTATAAATTTCCCGAATGTAATGTCCAAAAAGTATCCCGATCTATATTTTCCCAAGATTAGATAAGCTAAAGTTCAGTAGTTAACATTAATGAAAAATTATTTGATCAGAATAAACTTTTTTGTTTGAATAAAATCTCCCGCCATTAATTGATAAAAATAAACTCCACTTAGTAGTGTCGAGGTTACCCCGACACTACGAGGAAATTCTATTTTATAAATTCCTGCTTGCTTTTCTTCATTAACAAGAGTTGCTACTTCATTTCCTAAAATATCAAAAACTTTTAATGTTACTTTACTCGTAATTCCTAATTCGTAATTAATAACTCACCTTACGCAAAGAGAAAGAAAGGTATTAAATTTCTGGTGACAAAAATCAGAGGTATGCGATGAAAAAAGAACTCTTAGAACTGTACACAGATTATTTAATGAGTTCATTTTCTTATACGACAGCCAC
>JAPLFH010000032.1 GCA_026390815.1 Ignavibacteriales bacterium
AACTTATTTAATTCTTTTTCATCCAATTTTAATCGTGGACGACTACTTTTTCTGGACATATTTACTCCTTTTCTTTTCAGAAGTAAATATAACTCTTTTATTTCTATTTGTAAAGCTATTTGTGAAACGTTATACTAGTTCCAACAAATCAGGCATTCTGCAAATGGATTCAAATTCTAGATCCGCCTTAACGGGATAGGGATAAGTAAAAAAAGTAATTTTTACATCATTTATTTTTATATGAAATTGGTCAAATGCTTCATATAAAACACTTTTATTAGCATTTAGAACTTTTTTATATTCATTTTTAATATATTTCAGGTTTAACGATTCGGCATTAATAAACAAGTCAAAATCTATTGACCGCCGATGCCCCAGTTGTAATGCTATAGCTGTACCGCCAACTAAATAAAAGTCCTTTTTGAATTTTTTTATAAACGGGAGCAATTCAACTTGTGATGGTAGAAGTATTTCTTTGTGCATGCCTGTTGAAATAAAGTGTAAAATAATTTTTTACTTTGGGCAAGTAGCTATTTCTTTCTCTACTGCTTTGTTTAAAGAATATTTCAGCTGTTTTTTTGAAACCGATTAGCTCGAACATTTTTTTTACATCATTAAGTGTTCCATAGTTTAATATGGTCTCTATTAAAAATTCAAGACTGATTCTTTCCTTTGCTTCTTCTTTTATATACCAAAATAAATCCTTGTGATCTCTAATAAATGTCTTCAGCTCAGGAGAATTTTCTTTTTGTTCTCTTATCATTAGACTATCGTTATTATCTTAATCTTATGCAAAAACAATTAAAAATATCTGCAAGTTCTATCCGGTATTGTATTATCATGTTGCATTTTTCTTCAATTCTAAATTTAACTTTACATTGTAATAATTCGTGTCTCTTTATTCCCAACCGTCTGTTATAATCTTACCTGCTTGAACTTGTTCACTTAGAAGGCAATGCTTAAAGTTCTTTATCAATATAGGCGGGTCAGAAATAAAATAATCGTTGTTGATGCCGTTTTCAGTAAAGATGTTTTGGATGTTGAGCATACCGTCAACGTTTTCATGGTAAATTTTTGTTACACAGAGTTCCTGAGAGTTAGCACGGAGCTTCACAAAGCATCATCAAGTTTTAGTAGCCAATAATTATTAAAATAGAAACAAGAAATGTTCTTACGTTAATTAACTAATGAATTTATCCTGCCGTTAAAAATATCGTCTGCAATAACTGAAAGATCATTTTTAAAATGAATTGGGTCGGGTTTATTAATCCATTTAATAAGATTCAACTTATCAACCGGGAAAGAGCTAAGGATTTCAAAAATTGAAACAGGGTCAACTCCAGCTTCTTTATTTTTTGCTTCAGAAATAATCTCTTTAAAGTTGCACTTAAAATTTTTACAAATAATCCAGATATCGACAATATCCTTCGGTTCGAATCTGTAAAGAGCGGAAAATTTATTGGATAAAATGTTCCTTAGGCTATCGATTTTCCCAAGCACTGCGTCAAAATAAAACTCATCATAGTGCGGAGCAACATCGTTAACCAAATCAATTTTTAATTCGAGGTCAGCTTTTGAGATGTATACCTGCATAAAATTGTTTGATCGATTGAGCTTTTGTTTATCGATGATGAAGTTAAGTTTAGTTTGTGAATCGGCTAATTTATTAAAAATGATATTACAATACTCACTAAAACTGCTATCATCATTAACAAATAAATCGAGATCATCGGAATAACGGTGCTTAAAATAAATGCGGCTAAGAGGCGTACCACCTGTTAGATAAAATGGTAGTTTTAATTCTCTTAATATATTCAGAATCCCATCCTGAAAGGGGTAAAGGCTCTTTATATAAAATTCGTCGGATTCGTTCATATCTATCCTTTAATTCATTGCTTCTCAATCTATTTACTGAACCGGAAACTAATATCTTCTTCAATAAATCAATTCCCAAAATGTCCAGAAGATCAAACCAACTTAATCTTTCGAGCATACGATTAATTATCAGATCAAATTCATATTTATCAATAACATCAAATTGCATGTCCACAACATTATTCAAAGGGAGTAGATCAATATTATAATCCCAGAATATTTTTTTTAGAGTGTTGTATTTTTCTTCTATTGACATGGGTTAATTACTATTTTCTGTGTTTGAAAAAAGGATGGCTCCATATACAAAACTTTGTTATACTTATGCTACTATAGTAGTTTCCTTGCTAAGTCTGGCTCCAAGTCCATCAGCCAATATTACTACTTTCATAATTTATTTATCATTTATAAAAAATTTTGTTTTTTAGTAATTGTTCAGAAGCCAGAATAATAAAAAGTGAAACGACAAAGGTCAAACGGGAGAAGATGCTACAGATGAAACCGCAGTTAAAAAAGTGTTGGTGTCTCAAGCTCTTCGATGTACGGTTTTAACTCATTTTCAAATTTATTTATTACTAAATTTTTGATGTTTATAAAAATATTGTAAATATCCTGCAGTTTATAATATAATTGATTAATTGCCGTTATATTATCATCAAACGAATTACTGTATTCATGCAAAAATTCATTACGTAGCTTTCTTAGGTATAGCCATGAATCTTTTGATTCCAGTAAATGTAGTTGTTCTAATCTATTAAGTATATCAAGAAATGACATTTTGTTTATATCTTCAGCAAGCATCAGAAGTACAGCGCTAAATAAACGTTCACCCATCGCATCTTGTAATTTGAAAAATCTGTAGATAAACTGATCAAGTGTTCTGATGTCAGTTTCAGATAATGAATTGTACTTTTCGGCATTAAGAGGAATAGTAGTTTTAAGATCTTTTACTGCAGAGCTTAGCCTTTTAATATGCGTATTACATTCTTTTAAGGCTTCGTATAATTTTGTAATTGCCATTTTCACAATCTGATACCTGTTGATTCAGCAATTTTAAATATAGGTTTTACAATAGCTTTGGGGTGGTTAATAATCACGTCAATTTTTTGCTCGCCTAGTAATTTTTCAAGTTTTATTAAATACTTAATTTTTTTATCCAACAGGTTTTCTTTATTTAAGCATTTAAGGTAAATATCAATATCCCCGCCTTTCAGCGTATCATCAACTCGGCTACCGAAGATAAATATTTCGGTATCTTCGCCAAAAATTTCTTTAGCAGTATTCTTTATTATTCCTTTTTCAAATTCATTTAAGCGCATAAGCTAACAAGTGTTGAGCACTATTTAGTTCTAAATTTTGAGCCTGCCTGACGGTAGGCAAGTGTTTAGTCTTATTCAGTGTTGAGTTTTTAGTGTTTAGTCTTGAGTTAAGAATTTAAGAATAACAACTAATTAAGTTTTAAGTCCCGATTCTCGGGTTCTACGCTTTGCTAAGATTTTGAGTATTCCGTATTGAGCTATATCAGTTTAACATTGCGGTCAAGTAGTAATTGTAATAATTTTTTCCTTCACATTATTGAGTTCATCTTTAAATGCGCCCATAAGAAGATCATAAATATTTTGTATTTCATAAGGTAAATAATCGTGTACAATCCGATTTCTGATATCCCGCATATCTACCCAGATTTCTACTGCTGATATTATCTTTTGCTTTTCCATATTTAAAAGCAGATCCCTATAAGTATCAGACGAAAATGTATACAGGTAATATTCATATGTTTTAAAAAATTTAATACAAGTTTCTACTGCTCTGATAAACCTGTCAGATAAAGCATCATAAGGCTCAAGCTCTTTAGGGTTATATTTTTTGTTTATAATATATTTTTCAAGACCGATAAGTGACGCTTCAACTAAACCAATAGAAGATATAACTTTCTGTTTGGAGTTTTCAAACAAAATCTTATAGTTATTTTTCATTTTATTCTTACTGGTTTAATAGTATTGATAAAAGCTTTTTGTTCTTCAGTTAGATTTTCTTTGTTTAAAACCAGTACATCAATTTTTTCTTCACATTCCATAAAGAATTTGCGGCTGATTTTTCTGGATAAATCCAGGCTATTTTGGGTTGAAAAGATCAGTATATCAATATCTCCGCCTTTTTTTAAGGAATTTAATCGGGAGCCAAATAAATATACCTCCTCAGTAATATCCTTTATAGCATACAATAGTGCACGTTTTTCTGCAGCATCTATTCTTATATTTTCTAGCATACCCATCTATTTGTTAGCAATACCAATAAAGTTATAAGAAAGGAAACAAAATAAGAAGTTTTTAGTTTTGAGCCTGCCTGACCTGCCTGACGCCTGCCCGCGGTAGGCAGGGTAGGTAGGCGGTAGGCAAGTGTTTAGTTTTTAGTTAAAGACTAATAACAAAAAGTAAAAATGATTTATTAGGCTTTAAAAATATTACCAGATTTCACACCATTTTTTTCAAATGCATTCCGGGTATCAACAATCAAATTTGAGTTATCGGCTATGAACTTATAATCATAAGAAGAATGATCGGTGCTTAAAACAATCAGGTCGTAGGTTTTCAGATTTTCTTTTGTAAGATCAACCGATTGTAAATCATAATTATATTTTCTTGTCTTGTACAATTTAGGAACGAAAGGGTCATTATAACTAACATCAGCACCCTGCTCAGCAAATATTTCTATCAGCTTTAAGGTTGGTGATTCGCGCATATCATCAATATCTTTTTTGTATGCAGCTCCAAGGATAAGAACCTTAGAACCATTAAGGGATTTCTTAAATTTATTTAATACTTCTGATGACTTTTCCACAACGTAGTATGGCTGTAAAGTATTTATCTCACCTGCAAGCTCTATAAACTTAGTATTGATGTCGTATTCCCGCGCTTTCCATGTTAAATAGAAAGGGTCTATTGGAATACAATGTCCACCTAACCCTGGTCCAGGATAAAAAGGATGAAAACCAAATGGCTTTGTCTTAGCAGCTTCAATAACTTCCCAAACATCAATATCCATTCTGTCAAATACCATTTTAAGTTCATTCACCAGCGCAATATTAACAGAGCGATAAATATTTTCTAATAGCTTTGTAGCTTCTGCTGCTCTGGTAGAACTTACCGGTACAGTCTTAACAATTATTTTATCATATAATGCTTTAGCGATTTCCAAACACTTAGGAGTAACGCCTCCCACTACTTTGGGAATCGTTCCTGTTGTAAAATCAGGATTGTTGGGATCTTCACGTTCGGGACTAAATGCCAAATAAAAATCCACACCTACATTGAATGTTGAGTTTTTAGTTTTTAGTTTTGAGTTTTGACTTTCCTCAAACATCGGCAGAAGAATTTCATCTGTTGTTCCGGGATAAGTTGAAGATTCCAATACGACCAATTGCCCCTTTCTTAAGTACTGAGCAATTACTTTACCGGAATTAACAATATAACTTACATCTGGCTCGCGGTGTTCATCAAGAGGAGTTGGAACACAGATAATAATCGCATCCACTTCCGGTAAAAGCGAAAAATTTGTTGTTGCAGAAAAGAATCCACTCGATATGGCAGTTTTAATCCGCTCTTCACTTATATGCTTTATATAAGATTTACCCTTTGATAAAATCTCGGGTTTCTTCGGATCGAGATCGAATCCGATAACTTTAAATTTCTTGTTTACAAATTCCAGGGCTAAAGGCAAGCCAACATAACCAAGTCCAATAATGCCAATAACGGCAGATGTGTTGTTGATTTTTTCTAATAGTGTCATAATAATTATGAAGGTTTAATTCTAAATGTTAAATGAAAATATTAGTTACTCTTTGAACTTTTCTTGGGATATTTTAACAATAGAAGTTTGTTCCGGATACAGCTTCGCCATGTGAGTCACAATTTTGGATTTACATATATAATAAATAATAGAACGAACTGATTACAAAAGACCCCTTTAAATTCGGAGTGTATTTCACAAAATCTTTTTGGGGGATACGGGTTATAAAAATATTTGGTTAATATCACCCCAATATGTTTTTTGCAAACTTAAGATATTAAAAAAAAACTAAAATGGAAATTTTTTTTAAATAAATAATGATTTTTGTTTAATAACCTCTTTTTAATACTTTTTCAAAATCAGCTTTAGCCATTAATTTTACAAGGTCTTCAAATTTTGTTTTTGCCTTCCATCCTAATAATTCATTAGCTTTTGTTGCATCACCGATAAGCAATTCCACTTCTGTCGGTCTGTAATAACCGGGTGATACTTCTACAACCACATCTCCAGATTGCAGATTGCGGGTTGCGGATTGCGGATTTGAAAAATTGGAACCGCCTACCCCTGATTTCTGACTTCTGATTTCTGACTTCTGTTTAATGACTTCTTTTACAATTCCTTTTTCATTTTCATTTTCACCAATCCACGTAAGTTCAATTCCCAATTCTCTAAATGACAGCTCTGTAAATTCGCGTACTGTATGAGTCTCACCAGTAGCAAGCACAAAATCTTCAGCTTTTTCATGCTGTAAAATCCGCCACATGCCTTCACAAAATTCCGGAGCAAAACCCCAATCACGTTTTGCATTTAGATTACCCAAAACAAGTTTATCTTGTAAACCTAAAATAATCCTTGCAGCAGCGCGGGTAATTTTTCTTGTTACAAAAGTTTCACCTCTTCTTGGCGATTCGTGATTGAATAAAATTCCATTGCAGGCAAAAAGATTATATGCTTCGCGATAATTAACTATTATCCAATAGCCAAAAAGTTTTGCTACCCCATAAGGTGAGCGGGGATAAAAAGGAGTTGTTTCTTTTTGCGGCACTTCCTGCACTTTACCAAAAAGCTCGCTTGTAGAAGCCTGATATAATTTTGTTTCTTTTCCTAATCCCACTTCTCTTATGGCATCTAAAAATCGCAATGTCCCAAGTGCATCCACCTGTGCTGTGTAATCAGGAATTTCGAAAGATACTTTTACATGGCTTTGCGCACCCAGGTTATAAATTTCGTGCGGAGCAATTTTTTCCAATATCCTATTTAAATTGCTTGTATCAACCAGGTCTCCGTAATGAAGAAATAATGTTTTATTTACAATCTCAGGATTATTATAAAGGTGATCGATCCTTCCGGTATTAAAAGAACTGCTCCTTCTGATTATTCCATGAACTTCGTAACCTTTCTCCAACAAGATTTCCGCAAGATAGCTTCCATCCTGCCCGGTAATGCCGGTTATGAGTGCTTTTTTCATTAATACCTCCGAGCAAAAATTAGTAATAATAACATTCTTTTTATATCACATTTTTATGTGATACAGAAACCTACCCTTACCCAAAGAAGAACTTAATACACAGAAATTGCTACTCATCATTTTTATGTACTTGTTCTACTTTATGTTTACCAAAAACCATTTATAAGCTTTTTCTATTCCGTCTTTCAAATTGGTTTTGTGCTGCCAGCCTAAATTGTTGAGTCTTGTTACATCAAGAAGTTTTCTGGGAGTACCATCCGGTTTTGCTGCATCAAATACAATTTTTCCATTATACCCAACCACTTCAGAAATTATCTTAGCTAATTCTTTAATCGTTAGATCGATACCTGTCCCGATGTTAATGTGAGAAATTCCATTCTCATATAAATCAGCAGCGTTTACTTTTTGCATAATATAATAAACAGCTTCTGCCAGGTCTTCTACATAAAGAAATTCTCTTCTAGGATTCCCGGTTCCCCACACTACTACCGATTGCTGATTGTGGATTGCTGCTTGCTGATTAATTTTGGCTTCGTGAAATTTCCTTATTAGAGCTGGAAGTACATGCGATGTTTCCAGATTGAAGTTATCATTTGGTCCGTAAAGATTAGTTGGCATAACTGAAATAAAATTACTGCCAAATTGTTTATAATAACTTTCGCATAATTTAATTCCGGCAATTTTTGCTATCGCATAAGGTTCATTTGTATATTCAAGTTTATCTGATAAAAGATATTCTTCCTTTAAAGGTTGAGGTGCCAGCTTGGGATAAATACACGAGCTGCCAAGAAACAAAAGTTTTTCAGCTCCATTCTGGTGAGCAGCGTGAATTAAATTAGATTCAATCATCAGGTTTTCATAAATGAACTGTGCACGGTAAGTATTATTGGCAAGTATTCCACCGACTTTTGCTGCGGCAATAATTACTAATTCTGGTTTTTCTATTTCAAAGAATTTTTCTACCTGATCCTGGCGGATAAGATTTAATTCATTCAATTCCTTTGTAACAATATTTTTGCAGCCTTCCGACAAGAACTTTCTATAAATGGCAGAGCCAACCATTCCACGGTGACCAGCAACATAGATTTTTTTGTTTTTCATAATTACCTTAAATTAAGCACGCGGTAAATATAACTAATTCCAAATTATAATTCTGATAGCGGGGAATTTGAAATATTTGCCTTTTACATAAAAATCTTTTTAATAATTGACGTTAAGGGCATTATCCCGATTGCTTCATTTATAATTTTCAATTATAATAACAGATAAAAAATCTTTGTTAGAATATTCACATTCCGGAGAAAAATTTTGAAGAAAGTTATTTCAGTTGTTGGTGCCCGCCCAAATTTTATGAAAGTAGCACCAATTCATAAAGCATTTGAAAAATTAAAAATGAAAAATGAAAAATTAGAAATTGAACACCTGATTTGTCATACCGGGCAACATTATGATGAAAAGATGTCTAAAATATTTTTTGATGACCTGGAACTGCCACAACCTCATTTTTATTTAGGAGTTGGTTCTGGTTCTCATGCAGAACAAACTGCTAAAGTTATGATCGAATTTGAAAAAGTTCTTCTGGCAGAAAAACCTGACCTGGTGATTGTTGTTGGAGATGTTAATTCAACAATTGCGTGTACTTTAGTTGCTTCAAAATTAAATATTAAAACTGCGCACGTAGAAGCCGGGTTAAGAAGTTTTGATAGAGAGATGCCAGAAGAAATCAACAGGCTGCTTACGGATTCCATAGCCGATTTTCTTTTTGTAACAGAAAAAACTGGAATAATAAATTTAAAACACGAAGGGGTGCCCGACGAAAAAGTTTTTTTTACTGGCAATGTAATGATTGACAGCCTTGTTAATTATTTACCTAAAACTGAAAAGTCTAATATTATTAAAGAACATCATTTGGAAAAAGGAAAATATATTCTTGTCACTCTACATCGCCCGAGTAATGTTGATACTAAAGAAGGACTTGAAGCATTATTGAATATGCTTAATACCGTAGCAAACAAACGCAATCTTCTTTTCCCGATTCATCCACGTACTAAATCCAATATGCAAAAATTTGGATTGGATGATCTGCTAAGTGAGAATATAATCCTGACCGAACCAATCGGTTATATAGATTTTCTTGCTCTTACAAAAGATGCTGAATTGATAATCACTGATAGCGGCGGTATCCAGGAAGAAAGCACTTTCCTTGGTGTTCAATGTATAACTGTCCGGAATAATACTGAGCGCCCAATAACTGTTGAAGTTGGTACCAATCAATTAGTCGGAACTGATTTAAAGAAAGTAGAAAAAGCTGCTCTTGAAATCCTTGATGGGAAAATTAAAAAAGGGACAATTCCAGAATTATGGGACGGGAAAGCTGCGGAAAGAATTACTAAGATAATTGTAGATCATTTAATTTCTTAATCATCAAATCTTGCTTGTTGGCTATAAGTAAGTGCAAAATGAAAATGAAGTAAAATTCCAAATAACAAATTGCAAATATGCTTCAATCTTCAAGATCCAATCCCCAAAAAGTTTTTGTAATTTTGTTGTTGGTATTTAGAAATTATTTGTTATTTATGTTTTGGTATTTGTTATTTTATTTTATCTGGCACTTCTTTTTTCCTTCTTGCCTTTAGTAAATCCTTAAACTATTTTTATTCTCAGAATATTCTATACATCGAGGAGTAAATGAAAAAAGTTTTCTTTCTTTCAGTCATTTTCCTAACAATTTCTAATTTTCTTTTGCCACAAAAGAAAGCTATGACTATTGATGATCTTTGGGCAATGAAAAGAGTTGGCGATATTTCACTTTCACCTGATGGAAATACAATCGCATTCGCTTTAACCGCATATGATATGGAAAAGAATAAAGGGAACACTGATATACGGCTGATTGGTTCGGATGGTAAAAATTTAAGAACATTAAAGAACTCAGAAAAGAATGAAGCCCAGCCAAAATTTTCTCCAGATGGAAAAAGAATTGTTTATACTCTTGAAGATCAAATTTGGTACTGCAACATTGATGGATCTGACGATAAACAATTAACTGATCTTTATACCGGAGCTTCCGGATTGGTCTGGTTAAAAGATGGAAGTAAATTTCTTTTTGTTTCTTCTGTTTATCCAGAATGCGAAGATCAGAACTGCAACAAAACAAAAGACAAAGCAAAAGAAGATAGTAAAGTTAAAGCAAGCATTTTTACTGAACTAATGTTCCGGCATTGGGATAACTGGAGAGGAGAAAAACGAAGTCATTTATTCCTGATGGAATTAAATAAGAAAAATTACGTTGACCTGATGCTCAATTCCAAATCAGATTGCCCTCCGCTTGCACTTGGCAGCTCTAACGATTATAACTTTTCCCCAGATGGTAATGAAGTTGTCTTTACAATGAATGAAGCTGATACACTGGCTGCCAGTACAAACAATGATATTTTTATTATTGATTTAAAAGATGTGAAAGCGGGAAGTAAAACTCCTTACAAAAAAATTTCTGTTAGCAAAGGAAATGATTTCCAACCCATTTATTCACCAGATGGAAAGTATATTGCTTTTTGTTCTATGGAAAGAGCTGGCTTTGAAGCTGATAGAAAGCGGTTGATGTTGTTTGAAAGAGGAACCGGAAAAACAAATGAGTTAACAAATGGTTTTGATTTTAATGTTGAAGAATTCATTTGGTCACCGGATTCAAAATCAATTTATTTTACTTCGCAAAAAGAAACGAATAATCCAATCTTAAAAGTTGATGTTTCAACCGGCAAAATAGAAGTTGTGCTAAAAGAACATTGCAACGCAAATATTCTTATCTCGCCTGATGGAAAAAAGCTTTTCTTCAGACAGCAGCGGAGTAATCTTCCGGATGAAATTTTTTCGATGGATAATTCTGGTTCCAATCTTCAGCAAATATCATTTTTAAATAAAGATATTTTAGAAAAGATTGAAATGAATCCAATGGAAACTTTCTGGTGCGAAGGTGCCGGGAAAACCAAAGTGCAATCAGTTTTAATTAAACCGCCATTCTTTGATGCCAATAAGAAATACCCGATGATATTTTTAATTCATGGTGGACCACAGGGAAAGTGGGAAGATGAATTTCACTACAGGTGGAATTATCAATTATTCGCATCAAGGGGATATATTGTTGTTGCTCCAAATCCACGCGGCAGCACAGGATACGGACAAAAATTTACTGATGAAATCTCCCGCGATTGGGGCGGAAAAGTTTATACTGATTTAATGAACTGTTATGATTATGCAATCAAAAATTTTAATTTCATCGATAAGAAAAATACTTTTGCTGCTGGTGCATCTTACGGTGGGTACATGACAAACTGGATTGAAGGACACACCAATAAATTTAACGCACTTGTTAGCCACGATGGTACTTTCAATCTTGAAAGCATGTACGGAACAACTGAAGAACTTTGGTTTCCGGAATGGGAACTTGGTGGCAAACCTTGGACGAACAGAAATCTTTACCACAAATGGTCTCCACATTCATACGTCCAGAACTTTAAAACGCCAATGCTGGTAATTCATGGCGCAAAAGATTTCAGACTTTCTGAAGAGCAGGCGTTCCAATTATTTACATCGTTACAAAGAATGGGAGTTCCAAGTAAATTACTTTACTTTCCGGATGAAACACACTTTGTAACAAAGCCGCAAAACTCAAATTTGTGGTGGAATACTATTTTTGACTGGTTTGAAAAATATCGCAAATAGGAGGATTAAGAGATGAGTAAAACAATTCCAAACATTAACGATCTTGATTATGATATGATGTATGAAGAAGAATTTGAAAGGAAGAAAAAGGAAGTTGAAAATGGATTGTGGGTAAAGCTTGAACAGGTCGGCAAGAAAATTTCTTTTGCAAAGGATGTTATGGCGCTGTATAGATATATGCGCGACCGTTATGTATCGTGGCACCGCAAAGCAATTGTAGTTGCAGCTTTGATTTATTTTATTTCACCAATTGATGCAATCCCGGATTTAACCCCACTCTTTGGTTACCTTGATGATCTTGGTGTAATTACAGCAGTACTAAAATTTCTTGGAAGCGAATTGATTCCATATTACGAAACAAGTTACAGAAGGTAGAGTAGTTGCATTGTTAAATTGTTTTGATATTGTTTTAACAACAATTAAGCAATTTAACAATTTATCCTTCCGTGAATAAAAGCAGAATAAAGAAAAATTAATTAAGAGATTTAAATGAATTTTTCAATCAAGAAGAGTGAAATACTTTTTAGAGGAAAAGTCTTTGATTTACAGGTTGACGAACTGGAATACAATAGCGGTAATAGCGGTGTTCGGGAAATTGCTGTTCATCCCGGAGGTGCCGTTGTTGTTCCAATAAAAAATGATGGGAAGATTGTTATGGTTCAGCAGTACCGCTATCCTCTTCAAAAAGTTTTATTAGAACTGCCCGCTGGTAAATTAGATAAGAATGAAGATCCTTTTGTATGTGCAGTTAGAGAGCTTGAAGAAGAGACCGGTTATAAATCAAATAATGTTGTAAGGCTTGGTGCAATTTTTACCACGCCAGGGTTTTGTACAGAGATTCTTCATATTTATCTTGCAAGAGATTTACAAGCCGGTAACCACAACCGCGAAGAAGGTGAATATGGCATGGAAATACTGGAATATTCTTTACCCGAGATTGATGATATGATAAAGTCCGGCGAGTTGATGGATGCTAAAAGTATTTGTGGAATTCAGATGGCAAAATTGTTTTTAAAATAACATTCCTTAAGGTACAGCAATGAACTTATCAGAGATCTTCATTTCATGTATACTAAATAGAAAGTGGTTTTCGGTATGTTGGTATAGGGGTATAAAGGTATATAATAAAGTTCACTACATACTTTAAACCTCTATACCAATATACCTTTATACCAAAACATCTTTCAATATATAATTTATTTTTTACTTTGAAAATGAAAACCAATTTATTTCAAGTATATTATCAATAACGAACTCTTATCGCTGATAAAACGAAATTAAAGTTTCCAGATCTACTTTTTTAATATGCTCTAAAGTTCTTCCCATAAAAATTTCGGAAATCTCTTTGAACTTCTGGGGTATATCACTTACAAAGTAATCCTGTAAACCAAGCGAGTTAGCATTTGTGTGAAGATTTGTTCTATCCAATTCACTTGCAAGTACTTTTGCAGCGGCAATTCCGGAATCAATTAAAGTTACTTTATCACCTACAACCTGCCGGATTACTTTTGCAAGGATTGGATAATGTGTACATCCTAAAACCAGAGTATCAATATCCTGTTCTTTAATTTCCTGCAAATATTCTTCAGCAATCAAATACGTTGCAGGATGATCAATCCAACCTTCTTCAGCCAATGGAACAAATAGTGGGCAGGCTTTTTCAAAAACCCGGGCTTTAGGATCGAGGCGATTAATTTCTTTAGAATAAGCTTTATTATTAATTGTTGCGCTTGTACCAATTACACCAATCTTTCCGCTCTTTGTATTTTCAATTGCCATCAAAGCGCCGGGTTCAATCATTCCAATTACAGGAACACTGAATCGATTTCGTAATTCGCTCAAAGCAACCGAAGATACAGTATTGCAGGCAACAACAATTACTTTAACATTTTTATTCAAAAGAAATTTCGCATCCTGGATTGCATATTCAATTACAGTAGAATTTGATTTTGAACCATAAGGAACGCGGGCGGTATCGCCAAAGTAAACAATGTTTTCTAATGGCAGGATTGAGATTATTCTTTTTACAACTGTTAAACCGCCAATACCAGAATCAAAAACTCCGATTGGTTTTTCCTTTTCCATAAAATTCATGTGCAATCCTTAAAGAATGAATGATGGTCTGAAAAATTTCTCCATCAATAATAATTTCTATAAATCAATTTATAAAATTTGTTCAATCGCTGCTGTCAGTTCAGCTTTAATAAACTCGTAATCATTTGGAGAAACTTTTTTTCCGTTACGATCCAGAAGATAAAATGAATCAACTACATCATCAGCTTTTGTGGAAATTTTTGCAAAGAAAATTGATAGACCAAGTTCGCCCATTTTTCTTGTAATCTGGTAAAGCAAACCTAATCTGTCCGGAGAAAAAATATCCAGTATCGAAAATTTTTCATGTTCTTCAAAAACTACTTTCACCTTACCAGACCGCTTGAAGAATTTATTTTCAATTCTCCACCATTTGGATTTCAGTTTTGTAAATTCCTGTAAAAGCTGAAGAGAACCATCCATAACGGCATTCAGATCCTTGCTTATTTTATCATACCTTTCAGGCTCTACAAGTTTATGAGTTCTAAAATCTGTTACTGCAAAACTATCTATTACAACTCCATCCTTACGTGTAAATATTCTTGCATCGTGGATGTTCAAATCATTTATAGAAAGAACACCGCACAATTTTGAAAGCAGCATCGGAGCATCTTTAGCAATGATGGTAATATTTGTAAAAGTATTTAATTCCTTAAAGAAGGTGGAGATATTTGATCCTTTTTCAATTTCTTCTAAATGTAGGGCGATTTCATCTTCAGTAAAAACTTGCGTATAGCTCATATCATTAATAGAATCAATATGATCCTGAAGTGAGGCGTTCATTTCACCTATAGCTTGAGGAAACTTGATAATGCTTGAATAGAGAAGTTCTTCGCCGGATACTTGTTCTTCCAGCATGGCGCGGGTTTTACGAAATAATTCATCCAGCAAATTGCTTTTCCATTCGGTCCAAACAACTGGATTAACTGCCGAAAGATCTGCATAAGTAACAAGATAAAGTAGATCCAATTGCAATACGGAATTAAATTTTGAGGTGAAGTTATTTAATGTTTCAGGATCGTTAAGATTTCTACGGAAAGCAACCTGCTCCATTACCAAATGATTTGCTACGAGAAATTTTACCTGGTCAACTTCTTCCTCCTCATAACCCATACGATACATTTCAGAAGATGCAATCTCGGCACCAAGAATTTCGTGACCGGATACACTAATTGGTTTAGCAATATCGTGGAAGAGAATGGCAAGAAAAAGAATTTCTCTTTCTTTCAACCCAGTAAAAAGTCTACCAAGCTGAGTTTCCTGCTTAACAAGATTTTCTACATTTGAGATTGCTACAATAGTATGTTCATCAGCCGTAAAATTGTGGTAAACTCCAGGTTGGAAAAATCCATTCAACTCTTTATATTCCGGCAGCACCAAACTTAAAACACCCAATTCATTCATATGAAAAAGAGTTTCCCCAACATTTTTGGGCAGTCTTAAAATTTCTCTAAAGAAAACTGAAGATTCGGATTCATCTAATTCAGAATTTTCAAGATGCTCTACACATTCAATTACAAGCGAGCGAAGATTTTCATCAAATCTGCCGTTGTGCAAACCACGATAATAAAATAGTCTTAATATATCCGAAAGAGAAAGTTCTCTATTATTAACGATGGAAAGACTATTTCCTTTAAGAAAAAAATCTTCGTCAAGTTGAATTGCTAAAAACTGGGAAAGCGGATCTGTAATTTCTTCTTCAATCCTGCGTGTCATTGTTTTAAAGAACCGGCTAATTCTATTGGAAGCATCAAAGTAGCTTTGCATAAAATTAACAACGGATGATTTTCCTTTGTAACTTAAATGATGCGCTATTTTTTCCTGGGAAGTGAATTCCAGCCGGTCATTCCTTTGCTTAGTTAAAAGGTGCATCAGGTTACGGATATGCAGAATAAATTTATAACTCTCCAGCACTTTTTTATATTCCTTTTGTGAAGCGTGTTTCTTTCCGCGAAGAATATTAAAAAAGTTTTCCGTCTGGGTTATTTCATTCTGGCTGGTTAAAGAAATTTTATTCTTCAATGAATAAATCCATTCTACCGCTTGCAAATCGCGCAAGCCGCCGGCAGAATATTTTACATTTGGTTCAAGCATTTTTGAAGAGCTGCCATACTTTTGATATCGCTTTTGAGTATCTTCAAAAAATTGAAAGATTAAAGCAGGTTGATTTTTTTCATCAAGACAATCAAATAACTGCGTTTGCCATTTGTTATAAATTTTTTCATCGCCTAACAACAAACGTGTTTCAAAAAATTGAGTGAAAGCATGTAAATCATCTGCAAGGTATTTATCGATGTCTGTAAAATCCCGTACCGTGTGAGATACTTCTATACCGCAATCCCACAACTGATGAATACATTTTTGTATCGGATCAACATTCTCTTCAATCGATTCAACAATAAACATTAAATCAATATCGGAGTTTGGTGAAAGCTCTCTTCTGCTAAAACTGCCGACTGACGCAATAACAAAATTGAATTTCTGTCCTTCGAATATTTTAAATATGTACTCTTCAACTAAAAGACTGTACGCGACACAAAACTTAAAAGAATCTTTCAACAGCTCAGGATCTTTAAAACTCTTCTCCCGATCTTTAATAAAATTCTTTTTTATGGTTGCAGATTTAGGCATAATAAAATTTCTTTGTATTATAATTCCAGAGGCGAGGGGAATCTCGTCTCTTTGAATTTAGTAAAACATTAATCCTAAAAAATAAATTTCAATTTTCTAAGCCGTTAAAAAATCGGGAGTAAGTAAATAGTTATTAGAAACTTCTGAAAAATCAATAATAAGTTGAGTGTCATTCCCACGAACCTGCCAGCAGTAGGCAGGAGTGGGAATCTAAAATAAAATCAATGGATTCCTGCCTGCTTACCAGTAGGCAAGCTTTCGCAGGAATGACATATTGAAATTATCAGAAATTTCTATTACTTAATCAATTAAAGTTTTTCAAATCTTGCCTGGAAGAAACGAAGATACTTTGGTTCGTACACCATCTTCAAACCTTTTATTTTCTTCCTGTCTTCATAAACCTGAACAATGGATTCGTGGGTAACATCAATATGAGCTTGAGTATAAACTCTCCTTGGGAATGTTAACCTAACCAGTTCAAGTTTTGGATAATTATGATCTCCGGTTACTTTATTTCTTCCGGAAGAAACTACTCCTCGTTCCATTGCGCGAACACCGGAATCAACATAAATCTCATTCGTTAATGTTTGAGCCGGGAATTCCGATTGTTTAATATGAGGCAAAAATCTTTTTGCATCAAGGAAAATTCCATGCCCACCTATTGGCAGAACTATCGGCACATTATATTCAATAAGTTTTTTCCCAAGGTACTCAACCTGTCCAACTCTTGCTTTTATCGTATCGAAGTCAACCATTTCTTCAATTCCCCGTGCCATAGCTTCCATATCTCTTCCGGCTAATCCACCGTAAGTATGTAATCCTTCGTAAACAACAACTAAGTTTCTCGATTCCTCATACACTTTTTTATTTCTTGTTGCTAAAAATCCTCCGATGTTTACCATTAAATCTTTTTTAGCACTAACCCAAATACCTTCAAAGTGGGAACACATTTCTTTTAAGATATGCGCAACCGTTTTTTCTGCGTAACCTTTCTCGCGTAATTTTATAAAGTAAGCGTTTTCAACTGCGCGTGTAGCATCCAGCCACATGGCAATTCCATTCTTTTTACAATATTCTTTTACTTCAAGAATATTAGCCATAGAAACAGGCTGTCCGCCCGCCATATTTACCGGTCCAGCAATACTTATATAAGGAATTTTCTTTGCTCCAACTTCTTTAACAAGTTTGTCCAATTTTTTAAGATCAATATTACCTTTGAAAATGTGTGTGCTTTGTGGATTATGAGCTTCATCGATAATAACATCTACAAAGGTTGCTCCGGCTAATTCCTGATGTAGTCTGGTAGTTGTAAAATACATATTGCCAGGAATATAATCCCCTGGTTTAATTAATATTTTTGAAATTATATGTTCGGCTGCTCTTCCCTGATGTGTTGGAACAAAGTAAGGATAACCATAATACTTTTTTACATTATCCCATAAGTAATAGAAATTTCTACTGCCGGCATATGCTTCATCACCAATCATCATTCCCGCCCACTGGTAATCGCTCATTGCATTAGTACCGCTGTCAGTCAGCAAATCAATGTAAACATCTTCAGATTTTAGTAAAAAAGTATTATAACCAGCTTCTTTAGCAGCTTTCTGGCGGTATTCTTTAGTTGTCATTTTGATTGGTTCGACAACTTTTATTTTAAAATTTTCCGCCCAGGATCTTTTAAGTAATTTCTTAGCCATTTTAATCTCCGAGAATAATTATTGATATTAAATTGTTATTTGAATAAAGAAAGATTACTCAATCCCCTATTCCCGGTGGAGTAAAATTAAACTAAAAATTTTTGTTAGCATCCAACTTGGATTTGTTGCCAGAATATTTTTCAAATCAGTCTTTTGCATATTCCACTTCAATTACAGATGAAATTCCACCGCGAACATTAAACTCGGCAGTAAGAAGCATGTATCTTGGTTTAAGAACCTTTACAAGATCATCCAAGATTTTGTTTGTTACACTTTCATAATAAATACCATCATTGCGAAAAGATTGCAGATAGATTTTATATGATTTGAGCTCCACGCAAAGTTTATCCGGAATATATTCCAGGATAATATTTGCAAAATCGGGCTGCCCGGTCTTTGGGCAAAGAGATGTGAACTCCGGTGCTTCATGAATAATTGTGTAATCCCTGTCCGAATATTGGTTCTCAAACGTTTCAAGCAATTTATATTTTTCTTTCATCAGTTCTCCTTAAAATAATCAGGTTTAAATTTATAAATGATTGGATCTTCAATACCAGCTTGTTGAAATCCTCTCAATCGTAATGCACAACTATCGCAAACTCCACATGCTTCATCTTCATTTTGATAACAAGACCAGGTAAGATGAAGCGGTGCTTTTAATTCAATTCCTCTCAGAACAATTTCCTTTTTGGAAAGAAGAATTATTGGAGTTTCAATTTTAATTTTTGTATCCGGTTTTGTACCAAGATCAACCATCTTCTCAAAAGCATTAAAAAAATCAGGACGGCAATCGGGGTACCCGGATGAATCTTCGAAAATCGCACCAATAAAAACTGCTGTCGCTCCAATTACTTCCGCCCAGCTTACACAAGCTGAAAGAATATTTGCGTTTCTGAATGGAACGTATGAAGTTGGGATTTCTTTATTGCTTAAATCAGCTTTGGATACTTCAATTCTTTTATCTGTAAGAGAAGATCCGCCAATTTTTGAGAGATGTGTATAATCAATTACTAATTTATTTTTAACATTGTAAAAATCAGCAACATCGTTGAAAGATTTTAGTTCTCTCTTTTCGGTACGCTGTCCATAATTTATATGAGCAAAAGCTAATTCGTAATTTTCATTGGCGATGGCAGCAGTAACACAGCTATCCATTCCTCCACTTACAGCAACTACAGCTATTTTTTTTTCTTTCATTCAACAATTCTTAATTAAGAAAGAGTTGCAATAAAAATACGAAAAAGTGATTTGAAAAGGAAAAAGATGGTTGATGGAAATTGGGAAATGGGAAATGGGAAATGGGAAATGGAAAATGGAAAATGGAAAATGGAAAATGGGAAAAAAAGATTTAGTAATGTACTTAGCAACTCTTCCACTAAAAGAATTTTACTTTTTGCGTAGTGCAAATAATATTATTGCTAAAATAAAACTTACTGCTGATGAGATATAAAATGGAATAGCCGAACCAAATTTATCCCAGAGAAATCCAGTTAAGATTGAACCGATCATAACCGCAAAACTTGATAGCATTGTTAGTAAACCGATTGCCGTACCACGTTGTTCATCGGGAATTAAATCTGACACCCACGCTTTTGCAATTCCTTCTGTTGATGCTGCGTAAATTCCATAAAGAGCAAAGAGAACCCACATAAGAACAAAATTTTGAGACAACCCGAACCCAAAATAAACAAGCGAGAAAATTAACATGCCAAACACAAAAACATTTCTCTTACCAAGTTTATCGGAAATCAATCCTGCGGGATATGAGGAAGCTGCATAAACTATGTTGTAAAAAATGTAACCTACGATTGCCAGAGTGTTTGATTGTGAAATATCTCTCGACTTCAAAATCAAAAAAACATCGCTGCTATTTACAAGTGAAAATAAAGTGAGAAGAATTATCAAAGTACGATATTGCTTTGGCGCTTCTTTCCAAAATACCGAATAATGATTTGATCGTTTTGTCTTAATAGAAGTTGGTTTATCTTTAACAGTAAATGTAAATGCGACAGCAAAAAAGGATGGAATGAATGCAACTAAAAAAATCAAGCTAAAGTTTCCGGGATAAAGTGCAAGAAGTATTAATGAAAGTACCGGTCCAATAGCAGCGCCAAGAGTGTCCATTCCCCTATGAAAACCAAATACTGCACCGGAATTTCCATCTGAATAACTTGCAAGCAAAGCATCACGTGGAGCGGTTCTAATTCCTTTACCAATTCTATCAGATACTCTTGAGACTAAAACAGTTGAGAAATAAGGAAAAATTCCAGGCAGCGGTTTTACTATAGCAGATATTGCATAACCAAAAACTACAAAAATTGAGCGCTTACCAACTTTATCTGATAGCTTTCCAAAATATCCTTTAAGAAAACCTGCGGTAACCTCTGCAATGCCTTCAATCAACCCAACTGCAGCCATAGAAGTACCGAGAACCGCTGTAAGAAAAATGGGAGTAATTGGATAGAGCATTTCACTTGCTATATCCGTAAACAAGCTTACTAAGCCGAGTATAATAACTTGTTTAGATAATTTTTTACTATTCACCAAAATAAATTCCAATATTTAATTGGAGAAATATAATAGAAATGCTTTTGTTTTCAATCAATATTTTTTTTCACCAAAAAAATTCCATTGACAATTTCATTAGGTATGTTATCTTTCTACTAAGGTAAATTATTAATGTTGGATTTATAGAATGAAATTACCGATCAAGCCTCATTTCTCAAATAGCTAACCATTTAAAAAAACTAAAGGCAAAGGAGTGATGTATGGAATATTACGAACTGCATCCGGTAACGCCTCA
Source organism: Ignavibacteriales bacterium (assembly GCA_026390815.1). Taxonomy (NCBI): domain Bacteria; kingdom Pseudomonadati; phylum Ignavibacteriota; class Ignavibacteria; order Ignavibacteriales; species Ignavibacteriales bacterium. The sequence continues at coordinate 21,074 of JAPLFH010000032.1, forward strand.
GATGAGGTACATTAACAAGGCAGTAGAAGTATTAAAAGAAGGAGGTGTAATAATCTATCCAACCGATACAGTCTATGGCATCGGCTGCGATATATTCAACAAAAACGCTTTAGAAAGAGTATTTGCAATCAAACAGGATTCCGGCACAAAACTTTTTAGCTTTGTAATCCCAAATTTAAAAGATATTGCAAAGTATGCAAAAGTTTCGGACTATGCTTATAAAAGTATGAAGCATTTACTACCAGGTCCTTACACATTTATTTTACCGGCAGCGCGAGAAATTCCTAAAAAACTTTGGACTAAAAGACAAACGGTTGGAATCAGAATTCCAAAACATAATGTCGCCTTAACATTAACCAGGGAACTTGGTAACCCTATTGTTAGCACAAGTGTTACAAGCAGAAAAGGAGAAGTGTTGTACGATGCTCTTGAAATTAAAATGATATTTAATACCCAGGTAGATTTAATGTTAGCAAGTGGAAATTTGCAAGGGCAGCCATCCAGTATAATAGATTTAAGCACAGACAATCCTGAAATTGTAAGACATGGTGCAGGTGATATAAGCTACTTTATGTGATTAGCCAATCTTCCAATTCATTTTAACCCGGTTTAATGGAGCCGGGTTTTTTATTTTTTTTGCGATAAGATATACATTACTTCAATTTTAACTTTTTCCAATTGTTTTTTCTTCTTTGATTTATCCTCAAATAATATTAATATGCTTCACAAATAATAATTATGAGGGAACTTTATGAAAAAAATATCTCTGGTTATTTTTCTGTCTTTATTATTTACCAAAACTTTGTTTTCGCAGGTAGACGACCATTTTGGTTATATTGACGAAAATGAGATAAAACAGTTTGGTAAACCACTTGTTACTTCACTTGGCATAGCGATGAATACGGGTGCATTTCATAGTGCAAGCATTCCAAAAATCTTTGGATTTTCTATTGGTATAAGAGGAATGATCATGATGATTCCTGATAAACAAAAAACATTTATGCCCAATCTTCCTGATGGCTATAAATCAACCACGGGTAAAGATGAAACTGCAACTTTCTTTGGTAACGAAGGCGGGATATATTCAGGTCCCGGTGGATTTATTACATATCCAAATGGAATTAATGAATCCACTATTCCTTTTATTTTTCCCCAGGCAACTGTTAGTTTTATGGGAACGGAATTGCTACTTAGATATGTACCATTAAAAATAAAAGACACTAAAATAGATCTCATTGGTGTGGGATTAAAACACAGTATCAGTCAATACATTCCGTTGCTTCCGGTTGATATTGCTGTTCAGGTTTTATATAACAATTTTAGCGTGCAAGACCTGGTTACTTCTACTCATTTTGCTTTTAGCGGTCAAGTAAGCAAAACATTTAGTATGTTCACTCTCTACGGTGGTTTGCAATATGAGTCTTCTAAGCTTAAGTTTGAATATAATATAAAAGGAGATCCTAAAAGCGCTAATCCTTTACTGCAAAAGGACAGGAAAGTTTCCGCTGATGTTGATGGAGATAATTCTGTTAGACTTACAGTTGGCGGTACGTTCAGCCTTGCATTCCTTGTAATAAATGCTGATTATAGTTTAGGTTCACAATCGGTAGCTTCTGCCGGTTTAACTTTTGAATTTTAATGAGGAGAGGAAACATGAAAAAATATAAATTACTATCAACTTTAGCTTTAGTAACAGCAGCAGCTTTTTATTTCAATGGCTGTATTTTAGATGCTTTCGATGAGTTAGTGCAAAACTTATCTATCGAACGCAACTTTACTGTTTCTGGAAATACTAATAATATCCCGAAACAATCGGAAACATTTAAACTTGGTGATTCTCAATTATACCAGGATAATAAGGATAAAATAAAGAAGTTAAAGTATAAAGCGGCTGCGTTTTGCGTTACGGAAAATAATGTGCCTGCACTTCAGGGGAATATAATTCTTACTCTTAAAACTGCAACCGGAATACCGTTATTTACAAAAACATTAACAGGTTTTAAACCAAACGATTATCTGGGGGTGCAAGCCAAAGATCTTGATCTAACACAAACTGAAATTGACGCTATAAATTCTTATTTAAGTAACAGTGCTCTTTTCGATACAATAAGTTTTACCGCTGAACTTGAAGTTCAAAACGCGACACCAGCAAACACAAATGTTATTTTAAAATGCTTTATTAGCGTTGCCCTGGAAATGACTGTTACACTCTGATGATTTTAGTTTGTAGTTATTATGTCACCTTACGCAAAATTGTAATTCTGAACGGAGTGAAGAATCTCGATATCTCGATTTCAAACTGGTTTGAGATATTTCGCTCCGCTCAATATGACAATTACAATTCTTTGCGTAAGGCGACTTATTATTTAAAGACTGGAGTACTGGAATGATGATTATTATTCCAGTCGCATTTCCACTTTTATCTTATTATAATGGCGAGTGAATCTTCTATTTGATTTTTACAAACTATAATTATAGTTTTACAATTAAAGTAATACAAACAAAAAATAAGAAACCACCTTGAACCAAAACTCATCCCTAACCGAAATTGATCTTTTCAAAAATATTGCCGCTAATGATTCTAAAGCGCTTGAAACTCTTTACGATCGATATTCGCCACTGCTATTTACCTTGATAAAAAAAATTGTTTCAAATGATAGAGTAGCTGCGGAAATATTGGTGGATGTTTTTGAAATACTCTGGAAGAAAATTGATAAATTTAATTTCTCTTCAGAAAATACTTATGCGTGGTTAGTTACCCTTTCAAGAAATAAAGCAACCGATTATTTAAGAAGAAACAATTCTCCAAACCAGTTTACCGAACCTTACAATGATGAATATGAAGATAATTTTATCATTCCAAAGCTATCTGACCAAATAGACAGCCTGGATCTTGATACCGCTTTTAGAATAAAAAGCAATATTGAAAGAGCATTGAGCAAACTTACTGATGCACAAAAATATGTAATACATCTTTCTTATTATGAAGGATACACACAAAAGGGGATTGCCGATAAATTAAAAATTCCTTTACCAACAGTTAAAAGCAAAATAAAAATTGCATTGAATAATTTGAGAGACAACCTGATAAAGGAAAAAGAGTAGTTAACATGGAAGAAAATAACCTAAATGATTTAATTCATGCGTTTGCGGCAGGATGCCTTGATGATAACGAATTGCGGTTGTTCCTCAATCACCCGGAATCTGCTGAGTTCAATACAGTAGAGCTTGGCGAGCTACAAAACGTAATAAGTCTTTTACCGGCAATATTGGAACTGGAATATCCTCAACTAAACATCAAAGATAAAGTTGCTCAAAAACTTTATAAGTTCAGAGAAGAAATAAAGGAAAGGAAAAAATCAATAACGATTGTGCCTCCGGAATTAGAAAAACAAATTGAGCCGGAGATTATTGAGGAAGTTTCGCAAAGTAAAAAGGAAATAGAAGAAGCACCTGAAGCTGAAAGAAGTTACGAGAAAGCTCTTGTTGATGAAATTCAATTTAAAGAATTGCAGGAAAGGATTGAAGAAGAAATTGAAGAATTACCATCCATAAAAGATGTTGATTTTGTTGAGAGTGAAAAGCCTGTAAAAAAAATGTTATATGAACCCCTGCCTGCCGGTAATCTGGAGTTAGTTCTTCCAAAACCCCAAAAGGAAAGTAAACTTGGTTTGATATTGCTTATTGTAATTCTGTTTTTACTTTCATTAAGTGCGGCTGGAATAGTTTACTATTTAATGAACAAAGAAGTCCAATCCAACAGAAAACAGATTGCCTCACTAAATGGTGAAATTGTTGCTGTAAATAGTGAGATTAGCCGGTTGAATAAAATTCAAAGAATACTTTCCATCCTTGGCTCTAAAGATATCTGGACAATTAATCTTAATGGCACAGTTAGCAATCCAACAGGATTTGGAAAACTTGTAATTGACTACCAGGCAAAAGAAGGATTACTTCAATTATACAACATGCCTTTACTTCAACCAAAACAATATTATCAGCTTTGGTTAATGAGCAAAGGTTCGGCTTACTCACTTGGCACTTATAAACCAAGAAGAACAGTAGAATATTTGCCTGTAAGTCAAATACCGGAAATACCCCAGGGAGAAATAGAATCGTTTGTAGTTACTATTGAAGAAGGTGAAGGAGCATTAACTCCACTGGGAATTCAGTATTTATCAACCACATTTCAACAAACAACAAAAGGAAACAGATAGAAAGAGAAAGAGCAAGTTACTGATTATGATCGAGAACGTTTAATAAAAGAAAAACTGTGCGAAGTTAGTTATTTAATAGACGTATTCTTTCTGTTCAACAAACCTATTACTCCTGTAAGAATTATTAAAACCGGATAATACTCAAGGAATAAATTCCCAAGTGTGGAAAGTGATCCGCGTACAGTATAATTTTTAGAAAGGTAAATAATAAAGACCGCAAAGAATAAAAGCGTTAGTGAACAATAAAGAATTATTACATTAGAATAATTATCGAGATATAAAATTAAAAAACAAGATCCCAGCACAAATATTATAGCTGGCAAAATAAGCGGTGCTGGAAACTTGATCGTATAATTTTCCAGAACAAATAAAAGTACACCAACCATAAAAGCCGAAGTATTAAAAAACAGGAATCCTTTTCTGTTTGTGTTAAAAGAAAAGTAAACAGACACAATACCATAAACCAAAAAAGCATATGAAAAGAATCCGGTATTACTTATTCTGATTGCTCCAATTAATTTAAGTAAGTATGCAAACCCGATTAACACAATAATTAATTTAATAATTGATTGGCTGCTTTTATTCTGCATTGTTACTACCATTTTTAATTGGGACAACAAACACCATTAATAGATAAATGATTACTCCAACACCAAGCGTTAATACTGAAAGAGCAACCCAATAAATTCTTACACTTAATACCGGAACATTTATATATTCGGCAAAACCAAGGCAAACTCCGGCAATCATTTTGTTTTGTGATGATCTAAACAAACCCGATGGTTGAATTACTTCAGAAAAAGAAAAATCAAAGCGAAGAGACAAAATAATAACCACAACAACTAAAAAAGCCGGAACTATTACCTGTTGTCTTATCCCAAAGAAACTGAAATGGTTTGATAAGCCAAAGTGTAAAAGTAGAAGGTACGTGCCCAGCAATATTAAAAAAGCTGAGAATAGAATTTTCACATTCTCCACATTCACGGAAGCAGTTAAATCATTCGTCTGGTAATTAGAGTACGGCGCTGTTTGCAGTACAATAGAAAGGATAAAATAAATTACAATTCCCCATCCACCTAAAATTAAACTAAGAATAAAAAACAACTGGAAGATTATCGGATCTAAATTAAAGTAATCTGCAAGACCGCCACAAACTCCAAAAATAATTTTGTTAGTTCGTGATCTGAACAATCTTTTTGGTTGAACTAATTTATTTTCTTCTGAAATTTTTTGCGACGCATCTTCATCAAATTCGGAATTAGATTCTTCGGGTAAATTATTTTCTTCCATAAAATATTATATCAACTTCTAAAAATTTTAGTAATAAAGTGATCGTAAAATGAAGTGTTAGTTATAATCTGTTCGTACTAAGTATAAACCAAGTTATTCTTCCAATTTTGATTTCAATCCTGATCTTCCTCTTGATCTACTTTCAACTACATTGTTAAACAAAACTAAGCTTATAAGCCTCCCTGGTGTTAATAGTTCTTCGCTCAGTAATTATTTTATCAACTCTAACATCGTGGCGGTCAGTTTCAATGCTGTCAAAAAGTTGAAATTCGAATGCAACTACATATTTAGTTGCGAATGAATTAATTAAAAGTCGGTCATAATATCCACCGCCGGAACCAACACGCTGACCTAAAAGTGAAACTGCGGTAGCCGGAACAAATATTAAATCGATATCGGATAGATCCTCATCGTAGCCAACTTGCGGTTCTAAATATCCATCACGATTTTCCACCAGGTTATCCCAACCTGTAAATTGAAAGCGTTTGAATAATTTAGCTTCTTTGTGAAGTTTTGGTAAAAAAATTTGTTTTCCCCATCCAGCAGCAAAGTTAATTATTTTCTTTGTATCCACTTCGCCAGGTTTGTTGGATATATAAATATGGATTTTCTTGGCGTAAACAAAATCATCCGCAGAAGAAAGCCTTTGAATTATTTTATCAGTTTTAATATTAACATCCTGCGGGGATATGTTTCGTTTTTTCTCTAAAACTAATTTTCTCACTTCAGATTTTGGAATTAATGGTTGCATTTCTAGTTCACTTCTTTTTGGATTTAGAACAATAAACTATTTTCAATATAATCAAAGAGAAAATTATTATAAAGATCCAACCAAACTTTGGATGGAAATATTTTAACCTTTTGGTAACATAAAGGAGAATTTTGTTCCTCTATTCGGCTCACTTTCCAAAATTAGTTTACTATTGTGTAATAGTAATAAATCATTTGTTATCAAAAGTCCCAACCCCGTTCCTCTCTCACCGGCAGTACCAATAGTAGAAAATTTGGAATCAAAGTTATTGATTTTACAAATCATTTCATTATCCATTCCAACACCTTCATCTATAACAGAAATTACCACATTTTCATTAATTACCTTCATTGCAATTTTAGCAATTCCGCCTTTATTGCTGAACTTAATTGCATTAGATATAAGATTCCCTAGTATTGCTGCAAACATATTTTCATCCGCATTAACAAAGGTGTCTTTATTTATATCAGCTATAAATTTGATTTCCTTTTTAGAAGCTTTAGATTGAAACAATAATAAAATTTTCTTCACATTTTCATAAATGTCGATCGGTTTGGGATTAAAATCAATCTTGCCGGTTTTAATTCGTGCCCAATCCAGAATATTTGTAAGCAAATCATATTGATTATGTATGGACTTATTAAGTTCGGAACTGAACCGGAATATTTCTTCCTTATTTAATGTATTTAATTCTGTTGTAAGAATTTCGGACAAACCAAGTAGCGCTTGAAAAGGACTTCTTAGATCATGAGCCAATGTAAAGAAGAACTTGTCTTTGTTGGCATTTTGCTCTTTCAGATCCTCGTTTTCTTTGTTAAGCAGTTTTATTTCTTTTAGTAATTCTTCGTTAGTAATTATATCATTCATTATTTCCCTTAATTCAATTTTACAACGGAATTTATGAAATAAAAATCATTTATTCCGTAAAAGAATCGGTTAAAGTGGATTAAATAACGAAAATTTTTTTTGGGTTTCTTTGATTTAATACAAATTTAAATTCTACAAATACTTTGGAATAAGTGAAATTAAGTATAAAACTGAATCAAACTTTACAGCGACAGTTCCTGGGAAACTATGGGCGCCGTAGGTGGTTCAATTTCAAATATTCTTATGTACAATCTGCCGGACGATTATTACTCTAATTATATTAATGTTGTTAAGAATTTATCAATCAGTGATCTTACAAACGCAGCTAAGAAAGTTGTTTTTCCTGATAAATTGGTTTGGGTAATAGTTGGAGATAAAGCAAAGATTGAAGGTCCAGTAAAGGAATTAGGTTACGAAATAAAATACATTGATGGCAATGGTAATGTAATAGAATAGAAATTGTTATTTAATTCCCACCCAATTAATTAGGACGGGAATTTTTTTAAAATAAAAAAACTCCAACCCGATAAGGAAATTCAATTCAGGCTGAAGCTAATAATAAGGAGGAGAAACTCTACACCGCCAATTTTTTTGCTAATCTTCTTTTTGCAATTGGTAAAATTGTTTCTTCAAACGGAAAATCAAGATCGCAAACCATATTAAATGTTGCCGGATTTGGCAACGTATCATATTCTTTTATCAAATTTAATTTAATAGAACTTAGTGATTCTTGTTCAACATCATTTTTCCATAAAGATTGAATTAAAGAAACTCTCATTAGTGATGAAGAATTTGTATCAAGAGAAATAAAAGGAATTTCGTAACGGTAAATCTGTTCAGAATCATTTTTTTGATTAGTTATAAAAAAGTATCCTTCATTTTTATAAAGCGGTATCAATCCAATTTCTTCAATCTGTATATTCTGTTTAACAAAACTATAAATTGCCTTTCCTTCAGTAATAATTTCCAAAATTTGCGGATGAGCCCAATTTACAAAATCAAAGACCTGGTTAACATCATTTGCAATCGCGGAATCATCCGGAAAATCTTTTTCCTTTGCCAGCGAAGTATTTGGTGTTAGCTGCGGGAAAATAATTTCCAGTTTAGTTTTTTCTTTTATAATACCATCAAGCAATTCTTCCATTTCAATAAGTTCTGAAAGAGCAGGGTATACCTTGTTTTTATGCAATTGTTCTGAATAATTCTTCAAGGTTCCAAGCAACTGATATTGACTCATTTCATAATCAGTTGCCGATGATAAAAATGTATCTAATGTTAGTTTTTTCATTTCGCTTTTCCCTTACAAATATTCTTTCTTTTGGTTGTACGCTGCTCCTATCTTATTAACAAAATTTATTCAACAATAATTGTGCTTTTAGACAAATAAATTTTAAGGAGAACATTGAAAGCAGGACAAATATTTTTAGCAAAAATTTCTAACGACATTTATAATCCTGCTTCAATATGATTATCGAAAAAAGTAAAAATAGTTTAATACCAAAAATGAGCAGTAAGATTTTGGAAGAAAACACGAGGCGAGGGTGAGTGACGAGAGATTGAGGACAAGAGCAGGTACCAAATAAATTTTAATGCTCCTATCCCCTTTTCTAAATTACTATTCTATTCTAATTTCTTTTTAAACCTTAAAGAGCTTGCTATAAGAATTGCAATTCCCATTAAGAAAAGTATTAAAGTATCCAACCAGAGATCGGAAAAGCCAATTCCTTTAAGAACTATTCCACGAAGAATTGTAATATAATACTTAAGAGGAATAACGTAAGTTATCCATTGAATAACCTGCGGCATGTTCTCAATTGGGAATGCAAAACCGGATAGATATATCATTGGCATAAGGATGCCAAACTGTGCTACCATCATTGCCTGTTGTTGTGTTTTAGAAATTGTGGAAACAAATAATCCTAATCCTAAAGTAGACAAAACAAATAATAGGGATGTAAACATTAAAAAGAAAAAACTACCCCGGATTCCAATATTGAACCAGAAAACCATAATTGTGGTAACGATAAGTACATCAATAAAACCGATGATAACAAACGGAATTAGCTTTCCGATTATTAACTGGTAAGGTTTAATAGGAGTTACAATTAACTGTTCAAGTGTTCCAATTTCTCTTTCTTTAACAACAGCCATCGACATAAGAATGGTTGTAATTACCATAAGAATTAATCCCATAATGCTTGGTACCATAAAATTACGTGTCTTCAAATCGGGATTGTACCAAATCCTAACTTCCGGGGTTAACGAACCAACAAGTAAACCTTTTCTTCCGCTCTTATCCTGAATATCGAGTAATATATTTTTTGAAAAACCAATTGTAATTGCCTGAACATACCCCAATGCAATGGAAGCTTTGTTTCCATCAGAACCATCAAATATTGCCTGGAGCTGTGTTGTTTCCCTTCTGTTTATTTTATTCTCAAAATCTTTAGGAATTACTAAAGCAGCAACTGCTTTTCCCTTATTGATAAGATCTGTTACTTGTTCATAGTTATCAGCAAAGTAATCAACAGCAAAATATCCGGAGCCTTCAAGACTTCGAACAAACTGCCGGCTTGTTTCGGATTTATCCTGATCATATACAACTGTATTAACTGTATTTACATCCATGGTTGCAGCATACCCCAGCAGTAACAATTGAAGCACCGGTGCCAGAAAAATGATTCCAAATAATTTAGGATCGCGTTTAACTTGTATAAATTCTTTTATTAAAATTGCAAATATCGTTTTCAAAATTATCTCCTAACTTTAGAATGATGATGCATAACTAAGCATTTGTAGATTTCTTATATCTGATTGTTGCTAATCCTAAAAATATGGTTGAGAAAATGATTAAGTAAATAACCTGTTGCCAAAACGCTTCAAGCCCCACTCCTTTAATTAATATATCTCTTAGAATAACAATAAAAAATTTTGCCGGAGTAATGTTTGTAAAAATCTGGACTACTACCGGCATGCTCTCTATTGGAAAAATAAATCCGGACAGTATAAAAGATGGCAGCATTGAAATAAGCGTTGCCATTTGAAATGCAACTTGCTGAGATTCGGCAATAGTAGAAACAAAAATACCTAAACTTAAAGAAGCGAAAATGAAAATCAACATTGTAATGAAAAGAAGTAATATGCTTCCTTTAATTACTATTCCAAATAAAAAATATCCTGCTATCAAAATCATCCCGGCTATCATTAAAGAAGTTATTGCATAAGGAATAGTTTTACCAATCATCAACTCGATGGCATTAACCGGTGACACATTTATTTGTTCAATTGTTCCTTGTTCTTTTTCTCTAACAATAGAAAGTGAAATTGAAATGACAGAAGTTATTATCATAATCATTGCAATTAAGCCTGGAATAAGAAATGTTGTTGACTTCAAATCGGGATTGAACCAAAAAACCGGTTGTAAATCAATTGGTACATAAGAACTTTTTCCGGTTACTGCCAAGTACTCTTTAGAAAATTTTTGCGAGTAATCCCGTGTTGCAGCATTCATATAATTCATTATAATAGTTGCAGTGTTTCCATTTACTCCATCAACTAAAACCTGCACTTTAGTATCGTTTTTGGAATAAATATCGTGCGATGTTTCTTTTGAAACCACAATCACGCATTGTGCTTTCTGCCCGTCAAGATATTCCTTTATCTGATAGTCGTTATTTAGGGAACCAACCAAATCAAAATAATTTGAGCTTGTTAATGCATTTATAAATTCACGGGAGTTGGAAGATTTATCTTTGTCATAAATTGCAACTTTAATATGATGAACATCGAAATTTATAGCATAGCCAAAAATTACCAGCAGTAAAACTGGAAACAGAAAGAGTACCATCAGCATCCTAACATCTCTTTTAAGTTGCCTTATTTCTTTTTTTGCTATTGCTTTAATTCTATTAAACATGTTTTCCCTTACAACCTTCGAGGTTCAACAAACCTCGAAGATTATTGTCTTTTTTTAGTTAAAATAAAATTGAATAATCAAATCTTTCTTCTTTCTGAATAAGGAGATTCTTAAAATCCGCGACCTTGTCAAATATCTTTAGTATTTCAGATGTATCTGTTACTATAGATGAATAAGAAAAATATTCTTTTGCTGAAGAATATTCCCAGTCTTCTGGCAAGTATACTAAACCGGATCTAACTGGATTATTTACAATATATTTGAAAAGTGTTATGTAATGGTTTTTATCTATTATTAATTTACTTTTTGTTCGTCCTTGAAATAAAACCCCCGTTCTTCCATACCTTTTATTTGTTCCTTTAGTGTAAGCGTTGGTTAAATCTCCAATAAACTTTCCGATTTCATGCTCAGTGGTAATCTGTTTTACAAACAAATGAAAATGATTTGGCATTAAACAATAACAAAGTATTTTCACGGAATATTTTAATTTATACTCCACCATCTTTCTTAAGAAATACACATAATCACTTTTATCACTAAATATTTTATCCTTGTTTACACCCTGGTTATAAAGATGATGATAAGTGTTCATATGATAATATTTTGGGCTTTCCATATTTTTTGTCCCAATAGAACCTTCAAGGTTTTAAGAACCTTGAAGGTTGGTGTTATTTGCTATCCTTTTCTAAAAGGTGAATAAAAACATCTTCAAGTGTTGGAACAATTTTATCCACCCGTTTTGTGGAAATTGAATTAAGCAGCAGGACATCAAAAATCTGCCTTTCATCAATATACCCTTCATTAACAGCCAGATGGATATTGTTGCCGAAGATAGAAACTTCATCAACAAAATTTTCTTTCTCAAGAATCTCAAGTGCAGCCACCGGTTTATCACATTCAACTTGCAGTATTGTTCCTTTCAGATAATTTGTTTTTAATTCTTTTGAATTTCCTTCGGCTATCAATTTACCGGCATTAATTAAAATAATATTATTACAGAATTCTGCTTCTTCAAGATAATGCGTTGTAACAAATACAGTTGTTCCTTCGGCAGAAAGATCGTTAATCAGATCCCAGAAATTTCTTCTGGAAATTGGATCAACTCCGCTTGTAGGCTCATCAAGAAAAACAATTTTTGGTTGATGAATAACTGCGGTACCAAGAGCGAGTCTCTGTTTTATTCCACCGGGTAATGAAGCGGTTAATGTGTTTTCTTTTCCTTCAAGATTTGCGACCTTAAGAACCCATTTTTTTCTTTCATTCAGCTTGTGATTATATAAACCATAAACTCCACCAAAAAAATTAATGTTTTCCTCAACTGTAAGATCATTATAAAGTGAAAAACGCTGAGACATATAACCGATATTTTTCTTAACCATATCGGGTTCTTTTTTAATGCTGTACCCGCCAACCAAAGCATCTCCGCTGGTTGGTTCTATAATTCCGCACAGCATTCTTATTGTTGTAGATTTACCAGCGCCGTTTGCACCAAGGAATCCAAATATTTCACCCTCCTTAACATTAAAGGAAATATTATCAACCGAGATGAACTTGCCGAATTTCTTTGTTAGGTTTTTTATTTCAATTGAATACATTCGTTAATTAATTATCCTTTTAATTTTTGAAGAAGCCAGGAGACAGAAGTAAGGAGTCTGTTAGAAAATAATTTATTCATTTTCCACATTCCCTGCTTGATTTAATATTGCTTTCGAATATGCATATACTAAATGAAAAGTGGTTTTCCTAAAATAGGTATACTGGTATAGGGTATAGGGCATAAGGTAAATATCCATGCTTTATACCATTATACCTTTATATCCTTATACCCTGCATCTCCATAAAGCATAACTTATTTAAAGGAACTGAAAACCAAGTTATTTCAAGTATATACGCTTTTAATTCTGCCTTCTGACTTCTGTCTTCTATTTAATAAATTTTTCTTCCAACTGATTTTTCTAACCTGGACTTTGCTAACTGGTAATCCACCAATGCCGTATTGTTGTTTGTTTCTGCTAGAAGAACCGACGCTTCAGCATCGATCAAATCAGTGCTGGTTGCCAACTGAGCATTGTATTTTTCTTTTATCGATCTGTAATTCTCTTTTGCTTGTTCAAGACTTGTTCTGCTAACAGAAATTTTTTCTGCTGCACGTTGATAAGTTAAATAATTCTGATATACTTCAATCTCCACCGCTTCATTTAATTGTGCAAGAGAAGTTTCTGTTTGAATCTTTGTTTGTTCTGCCTGTGCAGTTTGGGATGAAGTGAATCCCCAATTCCACAAATCCCAGTTAAGTGCCACACCAACATCCCAGGTATCTTTGAATTTATCCTGTGTTGGTAAAATGCGTTGATTTGGTCGGTTGTAATAAAAATTTCCGGAGAGATAAATCGATGGAAACCAACCAGAATTAGCCGCAGTAATTCCATTTTCGCTTGCTTCCAGGCGATACTGCATTGCTTTCAATTCATTTCTGTTTTCTTTAGCTTCCTGAAAAAGATCATCCAATTTATAATTTGCCTGCTCAGAATTAATATCTTTTATATCAATTTCCGTTGGCGTTTCAAGAGGAATACCAAGCGCCTGGTTAAATACCATTCGCGCAATATCTAAATTATTCTGTCCATCAATCTGCATTAATTTTGTATTGGAATATTGGACTTCGAGCTTTAACATATCATTCTTTGTAACCAACTCATTCTCTAAAAAGTTTTTCGTATCCTGCAAATGTTTTTCTGTTTGAACAAGGTTTTCATTGATATAATCTATTTGCTGCTGAGCTTTATAATAATTCCAGAATGCAGTTTGAATCTTGAAAGCTGCTTCATTTATATCTTTTATCAATTCCAGTTCAGTTGCCTGATTATTTAGTTTGGCAGCACTGCGAATGGATGTTAATCTAAATCCTGTGAACAGAGGCTGCTGAAGCGATAACTTCATTGTGTAATTATTTAATATTACGTCAGACAATCTTATTGGAGTTGGGGAGAATGGTACTTTAACTTCAAAGGGAGGAATATCACTTAACCGTGAATATCCAGCCTGGAATTTTAACTGCGGCAAAAGCTGCGATGTTGTTTCAGTTATTTTAGCATCGGTACTAACAACTTTGGAGCGGGAAATTTTCAAATCCTTGCTGTTCTTTAAACCCAGTTCAATACTTTCCTTTAAGGTAAATTTTTGTGCCTGGGCAAATAATCCAATCGCTAAAAACATATTTAAAATGATCAACTTTTTCATTTTCCATTTTCCTCAAATTTCATTTTCTTTGTTCAAGTGAATCAATAATAATATTTTAATCCTGCAATAATTCTTTAATCTAATTTGCTTCTTTAATCAGGTGCATAAAAACATTTTCCAGCGAAGGTGTAATAGATCTAACATCCATTACTGAAATATTATTTTCCGTCAGAAGTTTTTCCAAAGCGCTGCAATCGTTTTTACAGTTATCTACAACAACATTTAACCGGTCCCCAAACATCTGTACTTCAAAATCCGTCTTTTCTTTGATGATGGCATATGCCGCTCTAATAGGATTACATACAATTTCAACCACATCTTTATCAAGAGCCGATTTTACTTTTTGTGGAGTATCGAAGCTGATAATTTCCCCTTTGTTCATAAGTGCAACGCGGTTGCAACGTTCGGCTTCATCAAGATAAGGTGTAGACATAAAAATTGTAATTCCTTCTTTTAACAAACTTGCAAGAATTTTCCAGAAGTCGCGGCGCGAGACCGGATCCACACCAGTAGTTGGTTCATCAAGAAAAATAATGCTCGGTTTATGAATAAGCGTGCAGGCTAATGCAAGTTTCTGTTTCATTCCGCCCGATAGTTTTCCGGCAAGCCGTGTGCGGAATGGAGTTAACCTTGTAAACTCAAGCAGTTCGTTCCTTCTTTCTTTGTAATTTTTTACACCGTGAATGTCTGCAAAAAATTCTATGTTCTCATCAACCGTCAAATCTCCATAAAGACTAAACTTTTGTGAAAGGTAACCAATTTGATTTTTAATTTTACTTTTATTTTTTTTCAAATCCATACCAAGAATTTCTATGTTCCCTTCATCCTGTGTTAGCAAGCTGCACAATATTCTGATCGTAGTTGTTTTTCCAGCGCCATCTGGTCCAACTAAGCCAAACATCTCTCCACTTTCTACATCCAAGGATATTCCGTTTATTGCCTTAACTTCCCCAAAACTTTTTTTAAGGTTTTCTATTTTAATTGCTGAATTCATTTTATCCTTATTGCAAAATTGCAGGATTGCAAAATTTCAAAATTATTTTACTCTTCACTTTTTGATTCTTTCGCGTAAATATTTTATAAAATTTGAAAATTGTGCTGCAATTAATGTTAAAATTAAAATGACCATTAAACTTCCAACTTTTATTACAATTCTTTTAAAACTGTTATGCCAACACTTGGTTTATTTTTAATATTCTTAGTCTTTTCGAAGAGATAAGCGTAACACGGTCAATTTCAATTCTTCTTTTACTTTCACGAAAAGTTTGAGATTATAAATTGGTTTAATAAAAATCAATGAACCTTTCAAATTTTCAATCTTCATTCCTGCTTCCTTTTATATTCTTTACAGAATTGCTGCATACCATTTAAATTTTCCAATCTTGCAATCTTGCAATCTTGTAATTTTGTAATCTTGTAATTAAAGTTTTATAATCGCATCTGCCGGCATACCAGGTTTCAAATCAAAGCTGGGATTTTTTATTTTAATCTTAACTGCAAAAACAAGTTTTGTTCTTTCATCTTTAGTTTGGATATTTTTTGGTGTAAACTCAGCTTCCGGAGAGATGAAAATTACTTCTCCTTCAAATATTTTATCCTTGAATGCATCAACAGAAACATCAGCATTTTGACCAAGTTTAACCAAGCCCAGTTCTTCCTCGGAAACATAAATCACCAGGTCGACTGTGCTTAAATCTGATATCTTGAATAAAGAAGATAGCGGATTAACCATTTCACCGATCTCAACAAATTTCTTTACAATAAATCCACCCATTGGCGCTACCACACTGCAATCTTTAATATTCTTTTTAAATAAGTCAACACTGGATTCCGATTTTTTAAAATTTGCCTCTGCCTGCTGCAGTTCTTCGGGTCTTGCCAGATTCTTGATCTTCCTTAAATTCTCTTTTGCAGAATTAAATTGGGCTTTAGTGATTTCAAATTTTGCAATAGCATCTTCATATTGTTTCTTTGTTATAGATTTTGATTCATACAAACTTTGCATTCTAACTTTATCTTTCTCAGCTAAGCCAAAGTTAATTTCAGCTTGATTCAACACTTCTTCAACTTGTTTTATGTCCTCAGTTCTGGCACCATTTTTCAACATAGCATATTGTGCTGAAGATAAATCTCTTCCTGCTATTGCTTGCTTTAATTGTATATCAAGTAATTCGTGATCAATCACCAAAAGTGTATCTCCTTTTTTAACCATGGTTCCTTCATCAACATTTAGGGAACTCACTTGTCCGGAGGATTTTGAACTTACAATAATATTTGTTGCTTCAATTGTACCTGATGCTTCGATAGTTTTTAGGTTATTTCCTTTTCCACAACCCAAAATAAACATCGAAATAATAAATGCTGATAATATAAATATCTTATTCATTGTCTAATCCTTTGATTGATTGATTAAATAATTTCTTGCCTTTATCTGTTAGAATACCGTTAAGAATAATTCTGAAAGTAAACTCCATTGCTTCCTTAAATGTAAATTTATTGTTCATTACAAATGTAGGATTGATTACTGCTCGTATTGATGAAATATAAATTGTCATTATAATTTCAATTGGGAAATCAATAATAAATCCTTCCTTCTTTCCTTGGTTAACAATAAGTGTAAAGAATTGATTAATCTGTTTTGTTCTGAATTCATCTATACCAGCCCATATTTTAGGTAAATGTTTTTGCAGATCAACCATCATTCTTTCATCTACTTTTGCGAATACTTCTCCCACGGTTCTTAAGAGTCCGATAATTTTAACAACTGCATTCTCATCGGATTTAATTATTTCTTTCACTCTATCTCGCATATTTTCTCTTAATTGAAGAGAAACTTCTTCCACAAGTTTTTCTTTGGAAGGAAAGTATTTATAGATTGTTTTTTTGCTCATTCTTAACTCTGAAGCAATTTCATCCATGGAGACTTTATAAAATCCTCCAGTTAGAAATTTCTGGTGAGCGTAGTTTAGTATTTTGTTTTTATCTTCATCCATCATTACCTCTGGAAACTATTTTAGTTTTTCTGGTTTCTAAAATAACAAACGGAAACTATTTTGTCAAGAGCAGTTTCCATCTTTTTACAAAAAAACTTCGGAAGTAACAAAAAGTGTTATTCGGTAGTTTTAATTCCAACAAAACGAATTACAGCCGCTTTTCCCAAATGGTGTTTCCCTTCGTTAATGTTCAGAGATTCTTTGCTAAGCTTCTTAAAATCAAGATCGATAAAATCTACGACGATATCCTCAAGCGAATAAAGCAAAGCGACGTCCTTCGGTCCTCCGGAGCTGTATTTGATTTGCTCCTTTTCAAATACTTCCAGAATTAACGCCCCATCTTTCTTTAATGCCTTAAAAATTTTTTTGTGTACTGCTTTGCGTAGTTCTTCCTCTAGATGCAGGTAAATTATTCCCACAGCGTCATAATAATTTTCAACTGGTACAAAATCGATTAAGTTCTGTACATTATAATTTAAGACAACATCATTTTCCTTTGCAAGAATAAGTGCTTTCCGTTTTGCTGATTCGCTAAAATCAACTGCATCCACCTGCCAGCCAAGTTTAGCTGCATAAACAGCATTTCTTCCTTCACCTTCACCAATCAACAGCAGATTACCAGGATTTAGCTTTTCAATCTCCTGCTTAAAAAATTCGTTGGGCTCTTTGCCGTAAACAAATTCTTCGGTTGAATATCTTTCATTCCAAAATTTTTCCATTTCCAGAAATTCCTAAATTAATTATTGCTTTACCCGTTAACAAAATAACACAATTTGGCGTTCAACATTGCATATACACTTTAAGATATATTAAAACATTACCATAGCAATTCTATTTTTTTCTGAATATTTTTAGGTCGTAAAAGTAACGGAATAAAGTTGGTTAACATTCAGAAAATAATTGTAGTAGGCGACCGCGTTTTAATTAAACCGGAAGAAAATTTAGATAAAACGAATAGCGGTTTATACTTACCTCCAAATGTACAGGAAAAAGAAAAAGTTCAGTCTGGTTATATTTTGAAGGTTGGTCCCGGTTATCCGGTGGCAGCAAATATGGATGAGGATGAACCCTGGAAGGAAAAGAAAAACTCCGCCAAATATATTCCACTCCAAGCAAAGGATGGCGATCTTGCTGTATTTCTTCGCAAGGAAGCTATTGAAATAGAAGTTGAAAAAGAAAGACTCCTTATCGTTCCGCAATCTGCCGTCCTTTTATTGTTCAGAGAGGATATGCTTAATTATTAAAAAGACTACCATGAAACGACTGATTCTTTCTTTTTCATTCAAATGACTTCAAAGCTAATTAAAAATAAAGGTGTTTTATGAAATCCAAAATAATTTACTTCGGATCTTTCCTTGTTTTATTAACTCTAATTTTAGGATGCGGTAAATCGGAGAGCGAAAAAATGAAAGAAGAACTAACCAAGTTCATAAAGGATTACGAAATAAAAGTAATTCCTTTAACCAACGAATCAGCATTAGCATATTTCAACGCTTCTATTTCCGGTAGGAAGGAGGACTACGATAAGTCTGCGGAGATAGAAATTAAAAGAAGTAAGATCTATTCAAACAAGGTAGATTTTGCGAAGTTGAAAAAAATTAAAGAATCTAACAAGATAGAAGACGAACTCCTTAAGCGGCAGCTTGATATAATGTATTATGCTTATCTCCGGAATCAGATTGATGACGCCAAACTTGAGAAGATGATTAAAGCGCAAAGTGAAATTGAAAACAAATTTTCTACTTTCAGAACAGAAGTTAACGGCAAGAAATTAACTGATAATCAAATTGAAGAGATATTAAAAAATTCAAAGGATTCTAAAGAACTTCAGGCAGCATGGCTCGGAAGTAAACTTATTGGTAGAGTTGTTGCATCTGATGTTGTTAACTTAGTAAAACTTAGAAATGGTGCAGCAAAAGAACTTGGTTTTAATAACTACCACGAAATGAGTTTGAAGCTTAGCGAGCAAGACCCACAGGAGATAGAGAAAATATTTGATGAATTAGATAACCTTACAAGAGATACATTTGTAAAAATTAAAAGTGAAATGGATGATGTTCTGGCGAAAAAATATAACATTGCAAAAGAAAAGCTGATGCCCTGGCATTATCAAAATAGATTTTTCCAGGAAGCACCAAAAATTTACAGCGTTAATTTAGATTCCTACTACAAGGATAAAGACATTGTAAACACCACCAAAACATATTATGATGGCATTGGTTTGCCAATAGACGAGATGATTTCCAAAAGCGACCTTTATGAAAAAGAAGGCAAGTACCAGCATGCTTATTGCACAACCATCGAGCGTAATACTGATGTTAGAGTTGTAATGAACGTTAAGCCAAATTATAATTGGATGGGCACATCACTTCACGAATTTGGTCATGCGGTGTATGATAAAAATATCGATCAAAAACTTCCCTGGACTTTACGCGAACCTGCCCACACTTTTACAACAGAAGCAATTGCAATGTTGTTCGGAAGATTTGCTTCCAATCCAGTATGGATGAAAGACAATCTTGGTATTTCTGATGCTGAAAAAACAAAAATCGCAGAAGACGCAAATAAATCGCTGCGGCTTGAACAATTAGTATTCAGCAGATGGACACAGGTTGTTTACCGTTTTGAAAAAAGTATGTATGAAAATCCGGATCAGGATTTAAATAAACTTTGGTGGGACCTGGTGGAAAAATATCAAATGTTGAAACGACCTGAAGGAAGGAACGAACCGGATTGGGCATCTAAGATTCATATTGCAAGTTACCCAGCTTACTACCATAATTATCAGCTTGGTGAGTTGTTTGCTTCACAGCTTAGTTATTATATTGCCGATAAAATTCTTAAATCTTCCGATCCTAAAAACGAAAGTTTCTACAATAAAAAGGAAGTTGGTAAATATTTAATAGACAATATCTTTTCCGTTGGAGAAAAATATTCCTGGAATACTATGATTGAAAAAGCCACTGGAGAAAAATTAACCGCGAAGTATTACGCTAAACAATTTGTAGAATAATCATATAAACTTTAGGAGACGGTATATCCGTCTCCATTTTTTAGAATTATCCCAAACAAGATATTTCCTTGATACAACAATTTTTAGAGAGGTACAAAATAATACGCACTTTTACTTCCATTCGTTATCTGTTTATAATTGCAATTTTCTTCTCAACTAATTTACAAGGTGCGGAAAAAATATTCCCCAAAACCCAGGATAGCAGTATCACTACAAAAGAAAGTTTTGCAAAGCCATTAAACGATTCCAATTTTGTCTCCCAACAAAACGATTCACTAAAAGTATCTTCTGAAAGTATTTCAAAAGATTCATTAGAATTGCCCCCGGTAATTCTTCCTAAGTGGTATGAAATGATAACTAATGTACCAGATGATTGGTGGCGTTTTACAAAGGACCAATTTAATGAACCCAATTACCCGCTTTATATTTTGCTGGCTGGGGCAACTACCGCACTTATTATTAATGATGATTATACATTTAAAATCTCAGATAAATTTTATAAACAGAGTCAGTTTACAAGAAACTTTAGCGATTGGTTTAAAGAAATTGGTGACGGCAGAACTCAATTTGGGTTAGCAGCCGGGTTTGCAGCATTTGGATTTATTTCAGATGATCACCGCGCATTAAAAACAGCAAGTCAAATTGTAGAAGCAGTTCTTGCGGCAGGTTCTGTTGTTCAGTTAATAAAACATGTTACCGGAAGAGAAAGCCCTTTTGTTGCATCAAGCTCTACAGGCAAGTGGCGATTCTTTCCAAACCAGATAGAATATCATAAACATGTTCCGGTTTATGATGCATTCCCTTCGGGACATATTGCGACTTCTGTTGCGACGTTTGTTGTTATTATAGAAAATTATCCGGAATATAAAAGCTGGACGATTCACGCCAGCTATGCCTTATCCGCTCTGATATGTTTTGGCATGGTTAACAGTGGAATTCACTGGTACAGCGATTATCCTTTGGGTATTGCAATTGGTTATGCTTTTGGAAAGTTGATTGCCAATCCACAAAGTATTAATTTAACTGAAGATGAAAACAGCAAAAAGAAACTTAGCATCTTGCCATATGTTAACAGGACCAGTCTCGGCTTGTCTTTCAATTTAAGCTTTTAAAGAATGATGATTATATTTTCCATATTTCCTTACTTTTTTCTATTACTTACCTTGATTGTAAACGCACAGGATAGCCTGCCCATTGATGTGCACGTTATCGATTCAACCCAAATAATCTCTTCTGAAAAAGAAAAGTTAAATTCCATAACATGGCACCAAATGTTTACAAATATTCCGGATGATTATTATTCTTTTGGAAAGTATCATACAAACTTTGAAAATACCCGGGAAATATTTGGAGTAGTAAGTTTAACAGGATTATTAACTTTGGTGGATCATGAAGCATGGGATTTTACCGACAAATTATCCACCAAAAATCCATTTGTTCGCGATACAAAAGAAAAATTATTATATCTTGGTGATGGCAAATTTAGTTTAATAGTTGCCGGATTATTTTCCATTTATGGGTTGGCTGCCAACGACCAAAAAAGTTATAAAACTTCCAGCAATTTAATTGAAGCCTTGCTTGCTACCGGAATTTTGGTTCAGGTTCTTAAAAGATCTTTCGGACGAGAAAGCCCCGCGGTGAATTCAACAGGAAGCGGCAACTGGGATTTATTCCCTTCAATAAAAAAATATCAGAATAACCAGTCTAAGTATTACGCATTTCCATCCGGACATATTGCAACCTTAACAGCCACATTAACGGTAATAGCAAATAATTATCCGGAAGAAACCTGGATTAAACCAGTCAGTTATGCAGCTATCGGGCTTGTCGGAATTTCTCTTGTAAGCAAAGGCTGGCACTGGTACAGCGACTTTCCGCTCGGAATTTATCTTGGATACACATTGGGAAATATTGTTGCCCCAACGAAAAAAACTGTTGAACAATCAAATGGAAAATCCACTAATAATGAATTGTCAATACTTCCAATAATCCATCCACAGAATTTAGGAATCCAGCTACTCTATAAATTTTAACTTTCTAACTTCCTTTCGATTTAAATTGCACCAAACAAAGTGTTAAGAAATGTTAAGATGGAAGATTTTTATCTTATCCATTGTTACCTTTGTATTATGAAGTTGAAGAAAAAAGCAATCATATTAATAACAATCTTAATTTCAATTGCTCTAACAGGATTGATTTTACTGCAAATATATTTTTTAAAGAATGCAATTCAACAAAAGGAACAAGCATTTGATCATAATATTCAAATTGTACTTAACAATGTTGTTCAAGAACTTGAAGCAAACGAGGCAACCAAAGGAATTTTTGAAGTTGCTGCTAACGATACCACATTTTGGAATGGCAAACTTCCTCAGCCTGATTTAGATACAATTAAATATTTTAGAAATAACTCCCGGATGAAAAAACCAACGCAAATATTTGTATCTACATATTCCTCGAACGAAAATGGAAAGACGAAAAATATTGTAATTAAAATTGATTCTACCGGAAAGAGAACAACAGTAATTAAAGATTCTGTTTTGCAAATTAAGCCAGATGTACGGCTGCCTTCCGGCAGAAAAGGATTTGCGTATAAGTATTCTTTAGATAGCAATGTTGATTTTAAAATTGATGACGAAAAACAGGTGGGTATATTTCTTCGTGAACTTTCAACAAAAAACAAAAAGAGAATTGTTACGCGGGTAATGGACCGGCTAATCCTAACCGATGAAATACCGATAGAAAAAAGGATCAATCTTGGTACTGTGGATTCCCTGCTAAAAAGTAAGCTAAATGAAACCGGGGTTTCTTTAGCTTATAAATTTGGAATCACTTCAGAAAAAGATAATAAACTAAAAATATTTCCAGTTGGAGCTGATAAAAAATTACTTACCTCAAATTTGAAAGTAAAATTATTTCCGACTGATGTTCTTACATCGCCGAATATGTTAACCATTTATTTTCCGGAAAGAACATTATTCATCTTAAAAGAAATTTCTTTATTGATGATCCTGGCATTCTTATTTATTCTTATTATCGTATTAAGTTTTATTTATACAATCAGAACAATTGTAAATCAAAAACGATTTGCTTCCCTTGTTGTTGATTTTATTAATAACATGACGCACGAATTTAAAACACCCATTTCCACAATATCTCTTGCTTCAGAAGCTATTGATAATCCGGTTGTATCTGATGATAAAGAAAAACTTAATAGGTACAATAGAATTATTAAAGATGAAAATAAGCGAATGCGCCAGCAGGTAGAAAAAATTCTTCAGATGGCTGTGCTGGAAGAAGGTGATTATGAATTGGATTTAACTAACTTAGATTTTCACTCAATAATTGAACAAGCAGCACAAAATACCGGACTAAAGGTTGATGGAAATGGTGGTAAGCTTTTATTAAATCTAACAGCCCAAAACCATTTTGTTAAAGGAGACGTAGTTCACCTGACAAACATTATCCATAACATTTTAGATAACGCAGTTAAATATTCTCCGGACATTATCGAAATAAACATTACTACAGTTGATTTAAACGATGGGATTTTAATTAAGATTTCTGATAAAGGAATTGGAATTAAAGAAGAAGATTTAAAGAAAATTTTTGATAAATATTTCCGCGTGCTCTCCGGTAATATCCACGATGTTAAAGGATTTGGATTGGGATTAAGTTATGTAAAACTAATGGTGGAAGCTCACAAAGGCACCATCACCATGAACAGCAAATACAATAAAGGAACTGAAGTGCAAATATTTCTTCCATCATTCGCTAAAAAGGATTTACAATAAATGCAAAAGATGAAAATTCTACTTTTAGAAGATGATGCAAATCTTGGCTTTATACTTAAAGAACATCTTGAAATGAAAGAGTTTGATGTAAAACTTTCTACAAATGGTGTTGAAGGAATGATCGAATATAATAAAGCCAATTACAACATTTGTCTTGTAGATGTAATGATGCCCAAGAAGGATGGCTTTACTTTTGTAAAAGAAGTCCGCCAAAAAGATCAGAAAATCCCAATTATCTTTCTAACTGCAAAATCACTTAAGGAAGATCGGATAACCGGATTTAAAGTTGGCTGTGATGATTATATTACCAAGCCATTTAGTATGGAAGAACTCCTGCTGCGTATTCAAGCGGTTTTAAGACGAAGTGTTAATGGATTAGAAAATGAGGTACTTATTCAATTCAAAATCGGCAGATATTTTTTTGATAGTATTAATCAAACATTGCAGATTGGTAAACAAGTAGAATTCTTAACAACAAAAGAATCAGAACTTCTTCATTTACTTTGCTTAAATATGAATAGAGTTTTGGACCGCAATGAAGCCCTTACTAAAATCTGGGGAAGCGATTCTTATTTTAGTGCCCGCAGCATGGATGTTTTTATCTCCAAAATCAGAAAATGTCTCGCGGAAGATTCAAGAATATCAATTGTTAATGTTCACGGCAGAGGTTTTAAATTGGTGGTTAACTCATAGAATTACTTTCCTATTCACTTTCCAATTAATATCAGATTCGTTAAGAAACTAATAAGCTGGTTTGTGCTTATTATCATTGAATACTAATCGAAAATGGTTACCTTTAATAAGGTACCATAAATGTGGCAAATGATAAGTTGCATCAATCTAAAAATTTTTTGAGGACTATTTGAAAGTATCCATAATAATTCCGGCTTTTAATTCGGCAGAAACAATATCCGACACAATAAAATCTGTTCAAGCACAAACACATAAAGATTGGGAAGCAATTGTTATAAATGATGGCTCAACTGATGATACTGCAAAGATTGTAGAAAAATTCATTGAATCAGATAAACGATTTCGAATTGTAAATGGCTCACATCAAGGAGTTGGCGCAGCCAGAAACACTGGAATTAAACATGCGAAATATGACTGGCTTCTGTTTTTGGATTCTGATGATTGGATAGCGAATAAACACCTTGAACTGCTAACAGCCAAACTAAAAGAAGATCCCAAGCTCGATGCAGTTCATTCAAATTGGGTACGTGTTGCAACCGGCGGCAAAATCATTCATCAAAAACCCTTTAAGGAGACTGGTGATTTATTTAAAACATTTGCAAGAACTTGCGCTATTACTATTCATCCCTGTCTTTTCCGCAAAAGTCTTATTGAAGAAGTTGGCTGTTTTGATACTTCCTTAAATACCTGCGAGGATTGGGATCTTTGGCAAAAAATTACCAGAAGCGGGGCAAATTTTGGATTTGTTGATGAAGTGCTCGCCTTTTACCGGATGAGAGAATTTTCAGCATCCAATGATGGATTTCAAATGGTTAAGGACGCACTTTTTGTTTTAGAACGTGGGCACTCAGAAGATCCAAGAGTACCAAATCCAAAACCTGAACATAAATTTGGTTTGCCCAAAAAAGAGCTGACTTACCGTAAATATCATTCTGCTTTTTGGGGAATAGGTTTAGCATTAGGAAATAAAAAGGATCCGATTCCTCTGCTCGATCTAATAGGCGATGAAGCCTGCCCAACAATAGAACCCTACGGTATTGCAGAAACTTTGTTTGAATCTGTTCCCCTCCCAAAGTGTTTGATGCCCGAAGATTGGGTCCAACTTTTACCGGAAATTGAGAATGATTTGGAAAAATTCCTGGATGCTCTGGAAATTAAATCTAAAGCAACAAGATTAAAGCTTAGAGTTAAACAGTCACTAGAACTAATAATTGCAGAAAATATAAAATTTGATAAGCCGGTCATTCTTGGTAAGACATTTTGGACAAGTATTGAGGTTACTAAAAAAGTTATGGATCTGCATCTTCCGCATTCTGTTGAAAGATTAGGTTGTCAGGTTCTTTACAAGGGGAACATTATTGGAAATATTGAATTACCGGTCTTTGATAATTTTGTTCCGGCGGATGTCTTGATAGACGATATTGCAAATAAATGCTCGTGGGACATTTTGAGAAAATATTTTTCAGAAACGATATATAAAGAACTCTTCTTAATTAGAAATGGAAATAAATTGCTGATTAAAAGAGGGAGTCTTGTATTAGGAGAATTAAACAGTAAATCAGAAACAATTAATTGGGATGAAATTCATGATCATATTGGATGGACTGTTTTCCTGCAAGAAGCCTGGCACTTACCCAAATATAGCAGTGATGATTTTTACAATCCAAATTTGAGTTTATTTAACACAAAAAAAATCAAATTAAAAGACGGATTGATTAATATAGAAATTAGTAGCGCCTTAAATGATGTTCAAGTATCTACAAGATATTTGAATGTGCTTGTTTCAGTTGGCGGAGAGAAAATTGGTGTTGTTAATATCGAAGCTAAACACAGTAAAGTTTCTGCTGGTAAAATTAGGACAGAGATAACAACTAAAACCGGATATGAACTTTGCAAAGCAGTCGTAAAAAATACATTAATTGGAAGTGAATTCGATGATGCCGGTACTTTATACAACAGGTTAATTGCTTCCTATGAAAAGAGATTAAAAGAAAAATCAATTTCAGATAGTAAAAATGATTCCAATATTAATCTCCAATCATTTACCTTACCTGAAGGTAGTATGATAATTGGAAGGCGATATCCGGATTCATTTGGAACAAGTGCCTCTCGGAAAGCAATTTTACCCAAATCGATTTATATGGAGCTGCTTAATTCTTCTAAAGTGAATAATGACTTTGTATTAAAAAACTTTAATGGAAAAGGACCAGATAAAGTTATTTACAATCCCGAAGTTATTAATTCTTCATCATTACCTTCGTTAATAAGGAAGGAGGAAAATCATCAACCTGTAA
Organism: Ignavibacteriales bacterium; assembly: GCA_026390815.1. Lineage (NCBI taxonomy): Bacteria > Pseudomonadati > Ignavibacteriota > Ignavibacteria > Ignavibacteriales > Ignavibacteriales bacterium. Next base: position 48,142 of record JAPLFH010000032.1, read on the forward strand.
TTGATAGGACAATGATTGCTACGCATTATGACAAAGATTTTTTCGAAAACCTTTTTTCTGCGGCTGAAGATCCATGGAATTATACTTCTGAATATGAACAGATTAAATATGAGCAGACACTTTCACTAGTTCCAAAAAAAATAATTAATTCAGCCCTGGAAATCGCTTGTGCAGAAGGGCATTTTACAGCTCAACTTGCACCGCGTGTGATGAAACTTACTGCGGCAGATTTTTCGCAGACTGCTTTGGCAAGAACAAAATCAAGATGTAGTTTTTATTCAAACATCTCTTATCTTCAATTAGATATTTCTGAAGATGCCATTCCAGAACAATACAATCTGATTATTTGCAGCGAGGTTCTATTATTCATGAAAGGGAAGGAAAATTTAATTGCAGTTGCTAAAAAAATTTCTGCTGCATTAAAACCTGGTGGAACTTTAATAATGGCAAATGGTAATGTAGCTGCAGATGAACCGAATGAAACGGGTTTCAATTGGGATGTTCCTTTTGGAGCAAAAGTAATTGGTGAAACCTTTTCATCAATAAATTCCATAAGAAAAATAAAAGAATTAAAAACCCCGCTATATCATATTCAGCAATTCATGAAGAAGCAGAAAATTGATTTTGGAATATTTAGTAAACCCAATATTATAGAACTTCCTCTCCAGGCAAAATTAACAAAAGAAGTTTATTCCCAGGTTTTGTGGAAGGGAAAAGTAGTTCCGGATAGCATTGTAAAATCCAAAGAATTAAACTCAAGTTTACCAATATTAATGTATCATCGGATTTCGGCCGATGGATTGGTTGAAACTTCGAGATATAAGATTACGCCGGATGATTTTTACGAACAAATGAAATATTTATTTGAAAATGGTTTTTATACTATCTCCATAAATGAGTGGGGAAAAGCGATACTTAACAACAAGCCCCTTCCAGGCAAAGCTATAAGCCTAACATTTGATGATGGCTTTAAAGATTTTTACACTTATGCTGCCCCAATTTTGAAGGAGTTTGGATTTTCTGCAACTGTATTTTTGGTGGTCAATTGCATTGGTAAAACCAATAAATGGGATAGTCATTATGGTGAAGAAATTGAATTGATGAATTGGGATGAGATTCGGGAACTGCAAATACAGGGAATTCAGTTTGGGTCCCACTCACTAAATCATCTGCCGTTAACTTCTGTTCCACCAACAGAAGTGGTAATAGAAGCAATCAAATCAAGAGAGATTTTATCGCGTGAATTGGGAACGCAAGTTGATTTATTCGCATATCCATATGGTGATGTTAACGATTCCGTTAAACACATTATTGGTGCTTGCGGCTATTTGTATGCAGTATCAACTGAATATACTTTAAGCACTTTACAAGATAAACTGCTTTCTTTACCAAGAATTGAAATAATGGGTTCTGATTCAATTGAATCTTTCAGCGAAAAATTGGCTGCGGAATTTTCTATTGCACAAAAATAAAAAATAGTTCCGCTGTAAAATTCATATCAGGCTATTAATGTATTACCGGTTTCAAACGCATTTGTAAAACGATCCAGCCCATGGCTTCCACCATTTACCAACCGCCGGGCAGACTTCAGATCATCATCCAGGAGCGCTTCTTTAATTTTCATTTCTTTATCCTTAAGAAATTTAGTTAGCAGCTTGGCTGCAATTTCCGGGTCATTGGCAAGGTCTGGATTTTCAATCAACTTATTTCCCAATCCAATTGCATTACCATACTTTTGATAATTGGCTCTGCCAGTTAACTGAATGAATCCTCTTCCTTTAAAACTGGCTCCATCAGGCGCACCCTGGTTGCCAATATCTTTTCTGTTATCATAAAGATCGTAAGGCTTTCCACCCGGCGAAGTATTGTAACGTGAAATGTATTCACTTATCGGGACAAAACCTTCTGTTTCTGCACGGATAGTTGCAAGCGCCATTAAAATAAATCTTTTATCATTCAATCCTTCATCAGCCAAAGCATTAAGAATATATGGCAGATATTTTTTTATGTTATCAATTGGAGCAGATGGAAACATTTTACATACAATCGCAACGGTAACATTGGAAGTTGAATCTGGAACTTCAACTTTAATATCCAAACCCAATGCATCTAAAGTATTTTGTCCGGCAATCCCATCGGCAAGCAATCCCTTGCTCTTTTGAAAATTTATTAGTGCGGCTTCAGTTCCCGATCCGAAATCGCCATCAATAGCTCCAGGATTAAATCCCAGTTCATTCAATTTTTGCTGAAGATTCTTTACTTCAGTACCATTCATTCCTTCTTTAAGAGTTGTCATATAATCCTTCTTTCTTTTTTGATGTATAGAATTATTTTCTTCAATTTGTTTTGAAGAGGTTATCTTTTTATAAGATAGGTTATAAAGATGAAAATACCAATGCCCTGATTTTTTAGTGGCATCAAATTGTTTTAATTGTTACCCGGCTAACTCTTTTCTTTAGAACATTGATGATAAATCGAATTAGGAGATTGAATCAGCCATAACACAACGCCCGTCTAATAAATTATTTTTGCTTGTTTCCCACATATAATTTATTTAAAATCAGACAGGCTTTTCATAAAATGATTTCCATGATAAACAACTCAACAATATTTTTAATTTTCCTTTATCTCTCAGTTAATTGTTTCTCTCAAAACTTTTCTAATAAGTTCGTGCACATTTCTCTTGAGGCTGGTTTATCGCAAGCAAATGTGCGATGTATTCTGCAAGATAAACATGGTTTTCTATGGCTCGGTACACAAGATGGCCTGAATCGTTATGATGGTTATGAGTTTACAGTGTTCAAACACAATCCTTCGGATTCAAATTCTATTCTTGGAAACTTAGTAACCTGCCTGCTGGAAGATAGAGATGGCTTTTTGTGGATCGGTACTCTTGGTGGTTTAAATAAATATGATCCAATTAATAACAGGTTTACTTGTTTTGTTCCCAAACCGAATAATAAAAACTCTTTGCAAGGGGAATCTGTTTTATCTTTGTATGAGGATACAGACGGAACAATTTGGGTAGGAACATACCTGGGTGGCGTAAGCAAGTTTGATAAAAGGAATAATAATTTTATCACATATTTACACAATAAAAATGTTAACAGTCTTAGTCATAATAGTGTAATATCCATTTGTGGTGATGAAAGCGGAAATTTGTGGATGGGTACATTTGGTGGAGGATTAAACAGATACCATAAAGCAACCGAGAAGTTTTACAATTATAAACACAATCCAAATGATAACAACAGCATCAGCTCTGATATTATAACTTCTATTTGTTTTGGTTCACCCGATAAATTATTTATTGGAACAGCGGACGGTTTTAATATTTTAAATCTTAAAACCAATAAAATTGAAATATTCCGCAATAATCCCCAAAATAATGCAAGCTTAAGTGGAAATGATATCCAAACTGTTTACAAGGACAAAATTGGTGGTATATGGATTGGAACAGTTGAGGAAGGAATGAATTACTTTAATGAAGAAGAGAAAAAATTTGTTCGGTTTCAGAAGAATGAAAATAATTTAAATAGCTTAAGCGAAAATAATATCACTTCAATTTTGCTTGATAGAAACGGAATCTTATGGGCTGGCACTAATACAAGCGGCTTGAACAAATTGCTTATCACGACTAAAAAGTTTGATAACTTTTCGTCTAATCCGAATTCGGAATTTCCATTAAGTAATAGTAGCGTGCGTTCCATCTTTGAAGATAGAAATGAAAACCTGTGGATTGGTACAGATGATGGACTTAATAAATTTGATCCGATTACAAAAAAGCTGACAAAATTTTTTCATAATCCGCTTAACAAGAATTCATTAAGCAATAGTAAAGTTTGGGCAATAACGGAAGACAGAGCTGGTAATTTTTGGATTGGAACTCAACAAGGATTAAATAAATATCATATCAGTCAGAACAAATTTGTTCGCTTTGTAAACAGCTATTCCGATAAAAATAGTATTCCATTCAATTTGATAAGATGTGTATTTAATGATGGTGACAGCGTTTTATGGCTTGGTACTTACGGTGGAGGGTTAATTAAATTTGATCAATTAAGGAATAAATATAAAAGCTACACGAATGATCCGAATGATTTAACCAGCATTCGAGATAATATTGTCCTTCGAATTTTTGAAGATAGTAAAAGCAACATTTGGTTGTGTACTTCACTCGGGTTAAATCTTTTAAACCGGACTACCGGTAAATTCACAAGATATTTTCAAACAGAACAAAACCAAAAGTTACCGGCTATTAAAGCCATTTTTGCAATATCTGAAGATAAAAATAACATCCTTTGGCTGGGGACTTTAGATGCGGGATTGGTAAAATTCGATCCGGTTAAAAATACAGTCCATTATTATTCTGAAAAAGATGGATTGCAAAACGATGTTATTTATGGGATACTAATTGATAGGAAAGAAAACATATGGTTATCTACAAATAAAGGAATTACCAAATTCAATACAAAAGAAGAAAAATTTAAAAATTATGATTTGAAAGACGGTTTGGCATCAGACGAGTTTAACACCGGAGCATTTTTAATAAATAAAAAAGGGAAGCTTTTTTTTGGCGGCATAAATGGTTTAACAAGTTTTTATCCGGACAGTCTTTTGGAAAATACCTTCCAGCCAAATATTGTTGTTTCAAAGTTTAGAATTTTTAACAAGGAAATAAATTTGAAAAAATTCCTGCTTGATGGTGAGCAGGTTGCTCTTTCTTATTCAGACAATTATTTTTCCTTTGAGTTTACTGCACTCGATTTTACAGATCCTGCCAAAAATCAATATGCTTATAAACTGGAGGGTGCGGATTCCGGATGGATTTATTCTGGCACACGGCGTTATGCTGCTTACACAAATTTGGAACCAGGCGAATATATTTTTAAAGTTAAAGCATCAAACAGCGATGGAGTATGGAACAATAAGGGAATTGCAATCAAGATTTTTATATCGCCGCCTTATTGGAAAACCTGGTGGTTTCAGAGTCTTTCCGTTTTGCTGTTTGTAAGTATTGTGTTGGTTTTTATTAAGACAAGATTCAATCAATTAAAAAATGAAAAGGAAATTCAGCAGCAGTTTTCCAAGCAGCTTATTGATTCTCAGGAAATGGAAAGGAAAAGAATTGCCGGTGAATTGCATGATGGAATAGGACAAAATCTTTTAATTATGAATAATCGCGCTAAATTGGGATTGAAAAGTAAAACAGATGAAGACATAAAAAAGCAGCTTGAAAATATTTCGGACTTAGCTTTAGAATCAATAGAAGATGTAAGAAAAATAGCCTATAATCTTCATCCATACAATCTGGACGAATTTGGATTAACAAATACCATTCAATCTATGCTCAATAAATCGTCTGAATCGAGCAATATTAAATTCTCGGTATACACTGATAATATTGATGGATTGTTTCCTGCTGATGTGGAAATAAATATTTTTAGGATAATTCAGGAAGGTATAAATAATATCATTAAACATTCAGATGCTGAACAAGGAATTGTTTCAATTAACAGGGAAAAGGATAAAGTAGTAATTATAATCCGTGATGATGGCAGGGGCATACCGGCTGGTAGTGAGAAGAAACAAATGGGCTTTGGATTAAAAGGAATTACAGAAAGAATAAATTTCATTCATGGTCGTTTACATATTTTATCTGCACCAAACGATGGAACAACTTTAAAAATTGAACTACCAATTATTGAGGGCATAATTGCAAAAAAAAGTTAGCATAGTTATCGCCGATGACCATCCAATTTTCAGAAAAGGTCTGTCAGAAATTATTTCTTCAGAGGAATCATTTATTATTTCTGCTGAGACCGGTGATGGAAAAACCGCTGTTAAATTAATAGAAAAGCTTAAACCGGATGTTGCAATACTTGATATCCGAATGCCAGGATTGACCGGGTTTGAAGTTGTAAATACGCTCCGCGGAAAAGAAATTGGAGTAAAGATTATTTTCCTTACTATGCACAAAGAAGAGGAAGTATTTTTTCATGCAATGGATATTGGAGTTAGTGGATATGTGTTAAAAGAAAGTGCCACCGATGATATTATTGAATGCATTAAAGGGGTGATAAATGGCAAGCATTATATAAGTCCGCAAATTTCTGATTTGCTCTTAAACCGAGAAAAACTTAGCAAAGATAAAATTGAGAAAACAGGATTAAATAAACTATCTCCTTCAGAACGACTGGTTTTAAAATTAATTTCTGAAAAGAAAACCAGTAAGGAAATAGCAGATGTTTTATTTATAAGCAAAAGAACTGTGGAAAATCACAGGATGAATATCTGTAATAAACTTGAACTGCACGGGATCAATTCATTAATAAAGTTTGCCATAGAAAACAAGCAGCTTTTCTAAATCCAACTCTAAATCAACATCTAATTTTTTCATTTGGCAGTCACGGTCCACACCGTGACTGAATTGTTCTGGTTGTGTATGTTTTGCGCTTCTGTCACGGATTGGGAGTCTGTCCGAGAACTTAGATTTGTTAAATTAATTTTCACAATATTGCATTTAAATAATTTATAACCCCCTCTTATTGGATTTTTATTCTTGCAATACTAGTTCTCGGACAGGCTCTTGGTCCGTGACAGCCGAGCTGATTAGTTCTGCAACAGACTCGGCGGACAGGCGTGAGATGGTAAATATTGAATAATTGATCTAATTCCCCTTTTTATTTCTGATGTTTGACTTAACACTGGATTCATTCTTCAACTAACTTTTTAATTTGCCAGCACCTTTAACCTGAGTAGCTCTACTCATATAAAATAAGTACTTCCAACTATTTTCTTATTGATTAATACTTATCAATTTACTTACCGAAAAGAAGGTGTGTTTATGAAAATAATGATAGTTGATGACAATGCTGGAATCCGGCAGATGATTAAAGATTCCTTTTCCGGATTGTTTAAACAATTTTATGAATGCAGCAATGGTAAGCAGGCTGTTAATGATTACAACAAATACAAACCGGATTGGGTACTAATGGATATTAAGATGAAAGAGATGAATGGAATTTCTGCAACGAATGAAATCGTGAAATCATATCCCGAAGCAAAAATAATTATTACAACAAATTTCAATGATGATTCGCTTAGAATTGCAGCAAGAGAAGCCGGAGCATTAGCTTATGTACTCAAGGAAAATTTAAGCTCAATTCAGGAAATAATTTTGGGTTACTAAAAATAAATTTTATAGAGGGTAATAAAATGAAGAATCTAATTTTTACAATCGCATTGATTCTGTTCTTGTGCGGTAATGCTTACACACAATGGACACAGCAGACAAGCCCGGTAAGTGTTGACTTTAATACAATTCATTTCTTTGATGCAAACAACGGTTGGGCTTTTGGTGGTTCTAATTCTGTTAAAACTACAAATGGCGGAACTACCTGGATTGATCAATCAACAAATTACGGTTTTAAAAAAGTAAGCGTAGTTGACCAAAACACTGCATTTGCAATTGTTGGCGATAAATTTGTTTATGCTACAACAAACGGCGGTTCAACCTGGATTCAAAAAACCACACCGGCATGGGCTCCCCAATTAAACACGCTTGATGGAATTTCATTCGTTTCTTCAACCACCGGTTATGTAGGTGGAACAAATGGATATATTTTTAAAACAACTAATGGCGGTACAAGCTGGAGTTTAGTTAATGCGGGAGGTTTTTATGTAAATGATTTATTCTTTCTTGACGAAAACAACGGTTGGAGCTGCAGACCAGGCGGGCAATGGACTAAAACAACAGATGGAGGTGCTAACTGGACTGGTGGCACAGTAGGCAGCGAAAGTTTTTCCTCTGTTTTTGCTCTTGATGTGAATAACGCTTTTTTAGCAGGTGGAAATGGTACGGTTTATAAAACCAATAATGGAGGAACTAACTGGACGCTTTGCACCACCGGTATTACGAATGCTCTTTATGATATCCGTGCGATTGACAACCAAACAATTTGGGCTGCCGATGATGCTGGAACTATTATTCATTCAACAAACGGTGGTACTACATGGAGCAGCCAGGCAAGCGGCGTTACTTCCATAATTAAATCACTATTCTTTTTAGATGCAAATACAGGTTGGGCTTGCGGTTCTTCTAGTACTTTGCTGAAATATTCTAATGTTCCTAAAACGATAACCGTTATCTCTCCAAACGGAGGAGAGAACTGGGAATATGGAACAACCCGTAACATAACCTGGACAAGCAGTAATGTAACAAATATTAAGATTGAAGTTACAACTAACAACGGAACAAACTGGAATGTAGTAACGGCAAGTACAAGTGCCGCAACCGGAAGCTATTTATGGTCTGTTAATTATGGACCATCGGCAAATTGTAAGATAAAAATTAGTGACGCTGCAGATGCAACAGTAAATGATGTTAGTAATAATACTTTTACTGTATATGAAAAGTCGATTACTCTTACTTCACCCAATGGTGGAGAAAACTGGCGTGTAGGAACTCAACATAATATTACCTGGACAAGTAATTTTATTACAAATGTTTCAATCTATTATCAGACAACAAGCGGAAGTAGTTGGACACTTGTTGCGGCTTCTGTGGCGGCTGCAACTGGCAGTTATAGCTGGACAGTTCCAAATACTCCATCAACAACCTGTAAAGTACAAGTATGGGGAGATGGTGATGATGCCTTCATTGATGAAAGTGATAATACATTTAATATTTACCAGTCGGGTGTTACCGTTACTAGTCCAAACGGAGGAGAGGACTGGTTGGTTGGAACTAACCAGAACATTACTTGGACAAGTAGTAATGTAACTAACGTAAAACTTGAGTACACAACCAACAATGGAACAAACTGGAATACAATCATTGCAAGTGTGGCGGCAATACCTGCAAGCTACAACTGGGTAATCCCAAATGCACCTTCAACTAACTGCAAAGTAAGAATAAGCGATGCTGGTGATGCAACGGTAAATGATCTTAGTGATAATACTTTTACAATTTCTCAAAAGTCGATTAATCTTACTTCTCCAAATGGTGGAGAGAACTGGCGTGTAGGAACTCAACATAATATTACCTGGACGAAGTCCGGATTCACTTATGTAAAAGTAGAATACACAACAGATAATGGAACAAGCTGGATAGTTATTGATCCGAGTGTTGATGCAACTCTTGGAATGTCCTGGACTGTTCCTAATACACCTTCAGCAAATTGTAAAGTAAGAGTAAGTGATGCCGGTGATGCAACGGTAATTGATCTTAGCGATAATATTTTTACAATCTATCAGCCAGCAGTTACTGTAACTTCTCCAAATGGCGGTGAGAACTGGTTGGTTGGAACTAACCAGAACATTACTTGGACAAGTAGTAATGTAACTAACGTAAAACTTGAGTACACAACCAACAACGGAACAAACTGGAATACAATCATTGCAAGTGTGGCGGCAATACCTGCAAGCTACAACTGGGTAATCCCGAATGCTCCATCAGCAAATTGTAAAGTAAGAATAAGTGATGCCGGTGATGCAACGGTAAATGATCTTAGTGATAATACTTTTACAATTTCTCAAAAGTCGATTACACTTACTTCACCTAACGGAGGAGAAAACTGGCGTGTAGGAACTCAACATAATATTACCTGGACGAAGTCCGGATTCATTTACGTAAAAGTAGAATACACAACAGATAATGGAACAAGCTGGATAGTTATTGACCCAAGCGTTGATGCAACTCTTGGAATGTCCTGGACGGTTCCCAATACACCTTCAGCAAATTGCAAAGTAAGAATAAGCGATGCCGGTGATGCAACGGTAAATGATGTAAGCGATGGATTATTTACAATCAGTACTTTACCAGTGCCCGTAATTGCATTAACTTCACCGAATGGCGGTGAGAACTGGCTGGTTGGAACTAACCAGAACATCACCTGGACGAGTTCTAATGTGAATAATATTAAGATTGAGTACACAACAAACAATGGAACAAGCTGGAATACAATCATTGCAAGTGTGGTAGCAACTCCTGCAAGCTACAATTGGGTAATCCCGAATTCTCCATCAACAAACTGCAAAGTAAGAATAAGCGATGCCGGCAATTCAACTATAAACGATCTCAGTAATAATGTGTTTACGATAACTGCACAACCGACAATTACTATGACAATTGGAAACGTAACTGCGGTAGTTGGTGACACAATCCTGGTTCCAATTACTGTATCAAATTTTAATAATATTGGAGCGATTTCTTTAAAGATACAATATAATTCAACAGTACTTACATTTAGTGGTGTGGAAAACCAGCCAACAACCGGAAACTTTGCAGTTAATGCTTCCAATGGGTTTATTACAATCGGGTGGTTTAATACTACTCCTCTCAATCTGGGAAATTCAAAACTCCTAGATCTGAAATTCCATTATAATGGAGGTATTAGTAATCTAAATTTCATTACCACTGAATGTGAAATTGCAAATGTACATGCCCAAACTTTTTTAGTTGAATACTATAATGGTTCTGTTTCGCAAATATTTAAAGAATTAATAGTAACAAGTCCAAATGGGGGTGGGAGCTGGCAGATTGGTTCTCAGCAGAATATTTTATGGACGAGTTCTAATGTGAATAATGTGAAGATTGAATACACAACCAACAATGGATCAACCTGGATCTCGATAATAAATTCAGTTCCGGCTGCTTCAGGTACTTATACGTGGACAATCCCCAACACTCCATCTACAACCTGTAAGGTTAGAGTAAGTGATGCTGCGGATGCGACGGTAAATGATGTTAGCGATAATCTATTTAGTATTCCGGCATCAACATCAATTACTGTTATCTCACCAAATGGTGGAGAAAACTGGCTGGCAGGAACAGTTCATAATATAACATGGACAAGCAGCAACGTGAACAATATTAGGTTATATTGTTCAACTAACGGCGGTGGAAACTGGACATATATAGGAAACACTCCGGCAAATACCGGAAGTTTTAGCTGGACGATTCAATCCGCTTCAAGCTCATTAAGTCCTTCGGCTAATTGCAGAATAAAAGCAGCTGATGACGCTAACCTGAGTACCTTTGACATTAGTAATTCAGATTTTACAATAAGCAAACTGGAGCAGACTATTCCGAATGGTGGTGAAAATTGGGCTGCTGGAACTTCACAAAGTATTCACTGGCTTTATGCATATACGGATTTTAATAATGTAAAGCTTGAATACACAACAAACAACGGTAGCAATTGGAATGTAATAATTGGCAGTACACCTATATCTGTAAACTCTTATAACTGGACTGTCCCGAACAATCCTTCTACTCAATGCAGGGTAAGAATAAGTAATCCCGCAAATCCATCACAAAAAGATTCAAGCAATAATGTCTTTACCATATCTTCGCTTACTCTTACTTCCCCAAATGGAAGTGAATCATGGAAAGTTGGAACATCACAAAACATTACCTGGAATAGTTCTAACATAGCGAATGTAAAATTAGAATATTCTACTAACAGCGGTTCAACCTGGATTATAATAATTGCAAGTAACCCTTCAGTACTTGGAAGTTATTCCTGGACGGTACCCATTACGCCATCAACTAATTGCAAAGTAAGAATTAGTGATGTTTCCAATTCTTCTTATAATGATCTAAGTGATAATACCTTTACAATCTACCAGCCATCAATTGCTTTAACCTCTCCAAATGGAGGTGAACTTTGGCTTGTTGGTACAACAAAAAACATCACCTGGACAAGCAGCTATATCAGCAATGTTATATTGGATTACTCTAAAGATAATGGTATAACATGGACTAACATCATTAGTAGCGTGCCCGCTTCACCTTCAAATTACCAGTGGACTTTACCAAACATAAATTCAAATATGTGTCTTGTTAGAATAAGCGATGCTGGGAATTCTTTAATTTCTGATACTAGCAATAATGTCTTTTCGATTTCAGCACTTCTTGTTACTTTTCCAAACGGTGGTGAAAAATTACAAGCCGGCAAAACCAAAAATATTTCCTGGTTGAGCACAAATATTGGTTGGTTAAATATCTACTATTCAATAGACGATGCCTTGAACTGGAATTCAGTAGCGTTTAATAAACCATCCAGTTCAGGTAGTTTCACCTGGAACATACCAAATACACCATCTGTAAAGTGCAGAGTAAAAATTAAAAATCCGGCTGGGTCTATAACTGATTCCAGCGATAGAGTTTTCACTATAACTTCATTACAGGTAAGCGCACCCAATGGTGGAGAGAATATAAAACCGGGGGCTGACTTTGCTATTACATGGCAAAGTAAAAATATCCGGGATGTTAAACTTGAATATACTTCAGACAACGGTGCGCATTGGCAACTTATAGTTGATAAGACCAATTCTGGCGCAGATGGAGGCGGCTTTGTTTGGCAGGTACCTTCAACTGTAAGTGGTAATTGTAAAATAAAAGTTACGGATAAAGAGGATGATAATATAACAGATGAGAGTGATGCGGTATTTAATATAACACTCAGCAAATTTATCTCTACGGTTGTTCCAACAGGAACTGAAAGATGGTATATAGGAAATACATACCAGATTAAATGGTACAGCATTAATATCCCCAAGGTAAATATTGAATTTACATCCGATAACGGTGTTAAGTGGGAAAAAATAGTTGATAATATTAATGCTTCTGATCAATTATTTAATTGGAAAATTGAAGTTACCGTGGAAGGTGAATATAGGATAAGAGTAAGGGACTACAGTGATACTTCTGTTGTTACCGTTAGTCCAAAATTCCGTATAATATTTGTTCCTGAAATAGTACTTAGTACTCCTAACGGGGGTGAACACCTTGAAGCAGGTAATGACTTTACAATTAAGTGGACTTCGAGAAATATATCCAGAATTAAAATTCAATCCAGAATAAATAATTATACTGAAACAATTGAGAATTCATACCCGGCAGAGTTAGGTTCTTATGTATGGACAGTACCAATTGAAAATTCAACAAATTGCAAAATAATCTTAACCGATCTTTATGATGCTGATTTTAAGGATATGAGTAGCAACAGCTTTTCTATTTATGTTCCTCCTTTGAAATTGACATATCCAAATGGCGGAGAAAATTTTCAAATAGGTACTGAATGTAACATTAAATGGGTTGGTTTGAAAGATCTTGGAAAAGTAGATTTACATTATTCCTTAGATAATGGTTCAACTTGGAGTTTAATTGGAACTGCAGATGTAAAAGATTACATATTTAGCTGGAGAGTACCAGATAACCTTTCTAATAACTGTAAGGTTAAAATAGTAGCCAAGAACCAAAGAAACATTTATGATATTAGCGATGGAATTTTTGCAATCAGTGATTATAGAATAATGGATTGGTATTGGTTAGAGACCGGAACAAATAAAAACCTTAATGGTGTTTACTTTGTAAATGATCAAAATGGTTTTATCGTTGGTAATAACGGATTAATCTTATCAACAGCAACTGGCGGTCGTAACTGGAATGTTGTTTCTTCAGGTGTTACAAATAATCTGAATTCAATTCAATTTATTAATTCTTCTGTGGGATGGATAATTGGTGCCGGCGGGAAAATTCTTAAAACGTCCAACAGCGGACTGAACTGGATAACACAAGTATCAGGAGTAACATCAACTTTATTAAGTAACAGTTTTATTAACGAACAGGTGGGTTATGTATGTGGGATAGGTGGAACAATTCTAAGAACAACAAACGGTGGAAATAACTGGATTCAACAAACTACAGGGATTACTAATAATATTAATTCAATTCATTTTTTTGCCGCAGATATAGGCTGGGCAGCGTGTGATAATGGTAAAATTTTAAAAACCACTGATGGAGGCAATACCTGGGTGCAGGAAAATTCTGGAGTAACAGAAAATATAAAATCAGTTTTCTTTGTTGATGAGAGAAATGGATTTGCCGGAGTTAACCAGAGAGTGAATTTTCTTCTTAAGACAACTGATGGCGGCAATGTCTGGTCAGCTTATAACAATCCAACTGTTTACAACTTCAACCAACTTAGATCGATGTATTTTACAAATACAACTACCGGTTGGATTCTAACTGACGATAGATTATTAAAAACTACAGATGGTGGTTCAACATTTGAGCAGAGTTATTTCAATCCGACATTTAACTCATTTATGATGTTAAATCCTGGTCTTATTTGGGTAGTTGGTGATGGAGGAAAGCTATGCAAATATAATTACTTTTATTTTAAATTTACGGCACCTGTAGCAGGAAATAAATATCAATATGGAAATGTATGCACAATTACGTGGGAAAGTAGTCCTGATTTTGTGGTTCAAGGATTAACGGCTTATAAAGGCGAACAGTTCCTAACAACAATTGGATCAAATGAAAATATGCAAAATGGTTATTTTAATTGGAATATATCCCCTGGTACCAGTACCAATATTTTAGGCAATAATATCAGGATACAAATTCGTACACATCAACCAGTTTTACACTTAGCTTTTGAGCTGTTTAGTGATCCGTTCACAGTTAGTATACTACCTTCCTCAACAACATGGGAGCAATTGTTTGGTTTTGATAAATTCGATCATTTTACAGACAGTTATTTTATAAATGAAAATTTGGGATGGGTAACGACTTATTTTACTAAAGTTTTTAAAACAACTAATGGTGGTTTTAATTGGACTTTTAATAGACTTGTTCCCGAAGATTATCCACTTGGGGTATGGTGGTCAAAAACGGTCTGGTTTGTAGATGAGAATAATGGCTTTGTAGGGGGAGGAGGAAGTATAGATAATAATAGAAGTTGTGGTAGAGGATTTTATGGTAAAACAACAAACGGTGGAAACAGTTGGGATGCAGATTACACAGCAACTTATATATGTGGAGGATATAATGAAGGCTATATAGAAGATGTGTTTTTTAATGATGCTCTTAATGGTTGGCAAGTTGGGGATGGAATATTAAAACATACAACAGATGGTGGTAACAATTGGCAAAATTATATTTATGTTTATGACGAATACTATGCTGTTCATAGCCCGGAACCTTCTACTGCATATGCAATAAGATATAGGTGGGATTTTGAATTGGATAAAGGTTTTTGGGAGATTGTTAAAACTTCTGATTATGGAAATACTTGGCCTGGTTGGCCAGATAATCCGATCTTTAGATATGATAAACGGTTAAACTCCATATGGTTTATAAATCAAAACGTTGGCTGGGTAGTAGGGGATAATGGTAAAATTCTAAAAACAATTGATGGAGGAAAAAATTGGGTGTTTCAAAATAGTGGAACTGATCTTCCGCTTCTTAAGGTAAAATTTGTTAATAGCAGAAAGGGATATATTGTGGGTGGCTATAGCAATTATGAAAATGTGGGTGAAAATGAAAAAGGTATTATTTTAACAACCAATACTGCGGGTGAAAAGTGGACTGTGCAAGTTGGAAATATAATGAGATGCTTAAATGATATTTCAATAATTAATGAAAATACTATTTATGTTGTTGGAGACTTCGGGACCATACTTAAAACAACTAGCGGCGGTGAATTTAGAGTTGATAGTAAAGCAACTGTAATAGACAGCCTATTGCCCGGCTCTTTTAATCTTTCTCAAAACTATCCCAATCCTTTCAATCCCTCTACAACAATAAATTATGCATTACCAAATGATAGCAGAGTTGAGTTACGTATTTTTAATGTTATTGGAGAACAGGTGGCTGAACTTGTAAATGAAGTTCAGCCTGCGGGTTATTACAGAAAGCAATGGATTGCGGAAAATTTATCAAGCGGGATTTATTTATTAAGAATTGATGCAAAAGCTATTGCTTCCGAAGAAAGATTTGTGAAAACTATGAAAATGATTTTCCTGAAATGATAAACTGGAATATAACATAGCGCGGCATGCCGCAATGGTTGATCCCGCTAGCGGGATTGATGGATGATATAAAAATTATTTAAAATATCTTGACTTGCCCGAAGCAAGCAGGCACAAAAAACAAAAACTTACATGCCAATACTATGGCGGTTTTGTAACGGAATGTTCTTGGATGAACTTTAGACATTTTTTTTATGAAAGGATGGCTTGAGCACGTAACTTTATTGTTCCTTTATATATATTCATCCTAAAATAACCCGGGAGTAATATGAAAAAACATATAATCGTTCTTGCAGGAATTCTATGCTGTGTTTTTGCTTTCTGTTCTACGGGACAAGGAATTAATTCTATTTCTAAATCCAAAATAAATTATGAACTAACGATTGGTTCCGGAGGTGGATTTACAGGCGGATACGAAGGGCACTTTATTGATAGCCTTGGAATTATATATTCATGGAAAGGAATTGCTATTACTGACTCAAATAAAATATTATTTGGAAAACTAAATGATGAACAGATTGAACTTGTAAATAAATTAATCGATTCCAGTGATATACTAAATTTAGATTACCGGCATAGTGGTAATATCATTTCATTTATAACTATAAAAAATGATTCTAAAGAATATAAATACTCGTGGGTGGGTGTCTCACCGGATGATAATGTTCCCCCAAATCTTAGAAAATTTGATGCGGAGATAAAGCAAATAATAAAACAATCAATAAACAATTAGAGGGTGCTGATCATGAAAAATATTTACAAAATAATTTTATTAGTAATTTTTGTGTTCTGCGGTTCCATTCCAATTAGTGCGGGAATAAAATCTAAAAACCGAATTGTTAAATTTTATTCACATGATGCAAAGCAAGGATTGAATGTACTGCAAACTAAAATAAATCATAAACTGGAAGTTGAATGGAACAACCAATACTCTACTCCCGTATTTGTTGGTGGCAGACTTACTTCTTCCGGCTATGTGGTTAATTCAGATAAATCAATTGATGGAATAAAATTTTTATCAGAAAATAATGAATTGTTTGGTTTGAAAAACCCCGCACATGAATTAAAAGCTATTTCTTCTTTTACAGATAATCTGTCAATTACTCATATAAAATATCAGCAGGAAATAAATGGAGTAAAGATTTTTCACGGACAATTAATTGTTCATATCAATCCGGACGGATCTGTGGAATCAGTTAACGGAAGGTATTATCCAACACCAGATATCAACACCACTCCTTTGCTGAACACTTTGAGTGCAATAAATATTGCAAAGAATAAACTTGGTAACTATAAATCAGAAAAAGAATTTGCCGAACTAAACATTTACGATAAAAACAACACCTTGGTTTTGGTTTATGAAGTTTCACTCCCGTCCTATTACAACCCTAACATGCAAATATTTATTGATGCAAATACTGGCGAAATAATAAAAATTGATGACGGGTTAAGATACGATGGACCACAAATTGGGACAGGAAAAGGTTTAAATGGGCAGACGAAATCAATTAATACTTACCTTTGGGGTGGTGATTATGCAATGATTGATGCTTCGCTTCCAATGTATAAACCGCCGATTGATAGCTTTCAATCTATTGGCTGTATAGTTTCTTTCGATGCTAAAAATGATACGGCAGGAAATGGTTATATAAAAGCGGTAGTAATTGTGGATCCGAATAATGATAATAACTTTAGCGACAATGAAAGACTAAAAGCAGCAATTGATGCGCATATTTATTCCAGAAAGGTTTATGAATTTTACAAATCGCATTTCAACAGAAACAGTTTTGATAACAAAGGAAAATCAATATTAAATATTCTTCATTTTAAAGAAAATTATAATAATGCCTTCTGGAATGGTGTATGTTTAACATATGGCGATGGCGATGGCGTTCAATATTCTAATTTGGCTGGAGCTTTTGATGTAATTACCCATGAAATGACTCATGCTGTAACTAGCAGCACCGCTGATTTGGTTTACGAGAACCAACCCGGTGCAATGAATGAAGCAATGTCCGATGCATTTGGTTGTTTAGCCGATAGTACAAATTGGTTGATGGGTGAAGACGTCTATACACCCGGTATTCCTGGTGATGGTTTAAGAAGTATGCAGGATCCGCATAATGGAAAAGCTCAGGGTGATTATAATGATGGATGGTTGCCTGCGCATATGAATGAGTTTGTTAACCTGCCAAATGATGAACAAAATGATTGGGGTGGTGTGCATATTAACTCCGGAATTCCGAATAAAGCTTTTTATAATGTTGCATCTGTTATTGGACATTGGAAAACCGGTAAGATTTGGTACAGAGGTTTAACTGTTTATCTAACAAAAAATTCTCGGTTTTCTGATTTGCGAACTGCCTGCACAAATTCTGCAAAAGATCTTTATGGAAGAGGATCAGTAGAATATAACACAGTTGTTGATGCATTTGATGCCGTAGGTATAACCGGTGGCAGCTCCGGTAATACTGTTGATTTAATTTATGATGATAATAATCCGGATTCCTGGGTTTATGAAAGTGCCGCTAATTGGGAATTAGCTGTTCGGTTTTCTCCACCTTCGCATAATTCCGAAGTAAAAAAAGTTAGCATTTATATTTCCGGGGATTATTACCAAAGTGGAAACGGTCATTTTAACTTAGTTATGTATAAGGCAAATCCATCCACAGGTTTACCAACTTCCATATTAATAAATCCTTACTCGCATACTCCTGCTGCGGTTGGATGGCAGAATTTTGATTTATCAAACGTAATTGCAGCAAATGATTTTTTGGTAGGATTACAGTATGATGGAATAAATGCTCCTGCACTCGGAGCTGACTTACCTCCGGGAAATGGAAAAGCTTATGAATTTGATCCAACAAGTAATAGCTGGTATAAGCTTAATTCGCCAAATGATTACACCTTGTTTATAAGGGCAAGTGTAGCAACTGCAACCGGCGTGGTTGAAATTGATTCCAGGATACCAGAAAAATTTGAAGTCTATCAGAATTATCCAAATCCTTTTAATCCCACTACATCAATTCGTTATTCATTACCGCAGGGAAAAAATGTTGAACTTTTTGTTTATGACATCAGCGGTAAAAAAGTTGCTGAACTTGTAAATAACTTTCAGAACGCCGGTGTTTATGAAGTTACATGGAATGGAACTGATGATTCCGGTAATCCGGCAGCAAGCGGAGTGTATTTCTATAAAATAAAAATGGAAAATTTTATTCAGACTAATAAGATGATGTTCTTAAAATAATTCTCGGTTGATTACTGAAAAACTTAATTCGAATATCCTGAAACAAAATCTGTTAAAGAAATCTAAATAAGTTTTTCTGAAATCTCTTTTATTTAGAAAAAGTAAATCCTCAGCTTAGTCCACTACTAAGATGAGGCTAAATTCAATTACAAAGGAATAAGGTGGTTATTATGAAATATATTTTTATGTGTGTGTTCTTAATGTTTATCTTGCAAATCCAATTTGTAACAGCGCAAAGTGTAGCAAATGGAAATTTTGAACAAGGACCTGCTTCTGGATGGATTCAGTATTCTTCAGGAGGATATGGACTTATCGGTACGGCTGCTTTTTTTAATTCCACATCAATTACTCCTCAAGTCTTTCCACGCTCCGGTCAATACATGGCAAGGATAGGTGGATTTTCTTACGAACAAAATTCTATTAAGCAGACTGTTACTTTACCGAATACACCAAAAGTATATATGGGGATGTTTTATCAAGATCGTGCTTCCACTACTTCAGAATGTGGCGGTCTTTGGGTTGGCGCTCAAATTAGAGTGTTTGTAGCTGGCACGGCTATTTTAGATCAATACCAATGCTATTACAATACTGTAAACAATTGGACTTACGTGTATTTCGATTTAAGCGCTGCCGCAGGGCAGACTGTTGAAATTGGATTCCGGGCAGATGCGGCAAGCTCAGTTTGGTCCTATTTATACCTTGACGATATAACTATTAGTTCAACGGTATCGGTTCCGGAGGATTACACTTCAATTCAATTGGATAAATTCCGGCTTGATCAAAACTACCCAAATCCATTCAATCCAACAACGACAATTAATTATCAGATTCCAACTGCAGGAAACGTTTCATTAAAAGTTAATGACATGCTTGGTAAGGAGGTGGCAACTTTAGTTAATGAAGAAAAACCTGCCGGGAATTATCAAGTTGATTTTGATGGAAGTAGACTTTCGGGTGGGATATATTTTTATCAAATTAAGACCGGTTCATTCGTTCAGACAAGAAAGATGTTGTTGTTGAAATAATTTTTACTTCTATAATTAAGTGTTAGAGTAGTTTTTGATTTTAATAAAATTATTCTAAAGTTACATATAAGTTCTACTCCGTGAGAGCATTAGTTCCAGAGTATTCCTGTTACATCACGCGGATAGTACTCTCCCGAAGCAGAAATGTTAATTTTGAAAGAACAACAACTTAATCAATTACTTGCCACAATCTTAAAATTTTTTTCATTAATCCATTGTTTATTCGGCTTCAAAAACTACTTGTTTTCCCTTGTTGGTTAAAATAAGCTCTTAGGGTTTATAATTATAACTCAATAGATGTACAGTTTATAATTCAATATGTACATTAAACTTGACATTATGTAAAACATACTATATATTTTGCTTGAATTAAATATTTACACACATTTATTGAATATTGTGAAAACTAAACTACGGAAATACCGATTTGAAAATGGAGAGCTAAGTCAGCAACAGCTTGCTGATATAGTAAAAGTTTCTCGACAAACAATTGTTGCCATAGAGCGAGGTGACTATAATCTTTCAGTCAAACTTGCTTTACTATTGGCACACAAATTAAATACAACCGTAGAAAACCTATTCCAACTTGAGGAGAAAGACTATGTTTAAAAAAGATCCGATCTTTTGGCTGGCAACTTGTATTTTCATTTCAGGAGTCGTCATTTTTGCTTTAACACAGAATCAATCATGGTTGTTCTTGTTGGCAGGATCGTATCTACTTCGACCAACGTTAGCTTCGCTCAACATTGCGAAGTCCCTGGTTGATGAACGCCAAATGAGCATTCAGTACCGATCTGGAAATATTGCATTTACGGTAATGATAATTGCGTGCATAGTTATGTCGGTCTATCAAAGTAACAAAGGGGATCATAGCTGGGAGTTTTTTAATGCTATTGTTATCATCGGATTGACGGCCAAAGCATTGTCTAATGTTTTTTTGGTTGGCAATTACCGTGAGTCGGGGACAAAAATAATTATGGCGGTTGGATTGATGTTAGTGCTATTTGTTTCATTAGAAAATGGGTTCACAGTGGGAGGCCTAGTTGAATCCCTTCCTTGGTGGGGAATCGTAGGAGTTGGTTGGTTGTCAAAAAAAATTCCAAGAACGATTGGCGGAATAATTCTTATGATAACTGTGGTTCTTCTATTCTTCATTCTTAAAAAAGGATTTATTGTTGGACAAATTATCACAGCAGTAGTTGTATCCATACCGTTGGTAACGGCAGGAGTAAGTCTTATTGTTGGTGATAGAAGAGAAGAAGATTCTGATGGTGATGTTCTAGCTTGATCTATTGCTTATTCATTAAAGTGAATGGAGAACTATATATGACTCTAAAAATATGTATGAATAGTGCAATCCGAATTTTTAATTTATTCTGATAGTTCATTAATTCATTTAATTTCATAACATTAAACGGAGTAGTTATGTTTTCACAAAAGTATTTTTTTTCAATTTCTATTCTGGGTTTAATTCTTATCGGACTATTCTTTACTCCCGAAAAAGGTACAAACGCACAGACAACTCAAAGGATTGGAGTTTTCGATTCGAGAGCAGTTGTAGTAGCATACTATAATTCAAAATACTTCAAAGAGAAACAGATTTTTGATTCCTTAGGTTTGCAAATGAAAAATGCAAAAGAAAAAGACGACAAAAAAACGATAGCCAAAATTGAACGGGAGGGAACATTGCGGCAAGCAATGATGCACGAGCAGGGATTCGGAAAAGGATCAATCAATAATATTACGGAGACTATGAAAGATAAAATGGCAATACTGGTTAAGAACGAAAATCTGACCGCCATTGTCTCGAAGTGGGAGTTAGTTTATAGCGGAACGGATGTGGAGTTAGTCGATATTACAGAGAAGATTGTTGATTTCTTCGAGCCGAGTGAAAAGATAAAATCTATGATGAAAGAAATTATGCAATCGGAACCGATTAAGGATGCCTATTTGATTGAAGATTGAAGTGTCGTCTTCATAGTGAACTTCTCCGATTTCTATTTTACCATCATTCACTCGGCGAACTCCCCAATGGATGAGACTTTTAGCAATGTTACTCTTATAGTGTAAAGTGTATTACATTCTTGGAAGAAAAGTAGGAACACTTGTTAATGAAGAAAAACCTGCCGGGAATTATCAATTTGATTTTAATGGCAGTTGTTTACCAAGCGGAATATATTATTATCAAATTAAAGCTGGCTCATTCGTTCAGTCAAGAAAGATGATATTGTTAAAGTAAAATCATCACCTTTAATTATTTTAAAAAGGAGGTTTAATATGGCTGCCTCCTTTATAAAATTGAAATGAAATTGTAACAACAATTTGTCCTTTGGCGCTTTATACAACCGATTGACTTTCCTCTTTTACTCAGGTTAGAAAGAAATTATAAAGCAAAGAGGAAGCCTACGGTGATGACATAAAAATTGCTGCTAATGTCATTGCTGCCCGGGAGTTGATTAAAATCATAATTCAGAAAGACGTAACGAATGTCTGCCGTCAGTTTGATTGAACCGACTGGCAATTCCAGACCACCACCAAAATGCCAGCCAACTTTTTGTGTTGTTTCGTCTTTAAGAAGCGGTAACTTGCTTTGATCATAATCCAAAGTAGTGTTGTACCAGCCCATTCCCATAGCACCATATACAATTGGGAGCGGATAAATTAAACCGGTTATCATCACGGGCCAACTACGAACCGTTAAGAGACCGTCCCCATATTTTTCCTGTCGATAATTAATGGATGCTTCTACACCAAGAATTGGTATCAATTTCGCGCGCAAGGCTACTCCCCCAGTATAATTACTTCTATCGGAATCCATAGTTTTAAAATAGCCGACCTGGGGACCCAGACTTACGCTCTGTGCATTCACCTGAGCAACCATCAATGCGGTAAGCCCTATTATCAGCAAAGTTTTCTTCCACATATATTAATCTCCTTTAAATGAATGAACGATGTATTTTATAAAAAAAACTAATGCATTACAAACATAAAAACAATCATCCAAAGGGATGAAAAAGGGATTGGTTCTTTTAACTTCCACCAAGGTATTCCAAGCAAAGAGTAATCGAACCTCTGAGGAACAAAAACGACAACCTGCAAAAAAAATGGTTGATGGTTGGCTGTTGACCTGCCTGCCGGCAAAGGCAGGTGGAAGATGTAGAAAATTATTTATGACAACCAAATGGCTTGCATTAGTCCTTTCATTATAATCTTACTATCACTTAGAATTTCACTATCTCTTTCAAGATGTATATCTGTAAGAATCTTTATTTTCTTCTTTATTCCCTTTCCTTTCCTTTTTATCTATTTTTAGGCAACCGATCAGGAGTTTTGCGGATGTCATTCGAAAATGCTTTTATAACAGTATCCAATCTTGTTAATGATTTTAAGGAAAACAAAAAAGTTTATTTAAGCACAAGCTATTCCGAAGCTGATGTACGAAATGATTTTATCAATAAGTTTTTTATTGCGCTTGGCTGGGATGTAAGACACGATGAGCAAAAAAATCCTTATGAGCAGGAAGTAAGAGTTGAAAAACCTGTGCAGGTTGCTAAAGCACAAAAGCGCGCCGATTATACTTTTTACCTTTCCCCAAATTACCGCGATGTTAAATTTTTTGTTGAAGCTAAAAAACCTTATCACGATCTTGAGAATAAAGATTACTTTTTTCAAACCGTACGTTATGGATGGAATGCAAACACTCCTGTTGCATTGCTTACCGATTTTGAAGAGTTTATAATCCTTGATTGCCGCTTTAGACCAGACATAAATGAAATACTTAACTACAAAATAAAAAGCTTTACCTTTGATGATTATGCAAATGAAGAAAAGTTCAAAGAAATTTATTTCCTCTTTTCGCGTGAAGCTGTTGCAGACAATTCTATTGAAAAGTTTACCGAAGCATTACCAAAACCAAAGGGAAAGAAAAAAGCATTAGTAAAAGAATCCTACCAGAAAATTGATGAAGCATTTTTAACTGAGCTTGATGCGATAAGAACAACGCTTGCAAAATCATTTAAAAAAAATAATGCCCATCTTACAAGTGAAGAGCTAACCGAGGCAACACAGCGGACTATTGACCGGCTTGTGTTTATTAAATTTCTTGAAGATAAAATGATTGAACCGCACCACTATGTAAGCGAGTTTGTAAAACCTCACCCTGTTTCCCTCTCCTTACAAAGGAGAGGGACTAAGGGAGAGGTCGGACTTGTTGATAAAGTTGAAAGCAATAAACAAGAGTTAAGTGCATGGGAAAAGTTTTTACGCGCAAGCCGTACTCTTGATGCAAAGTATAATGGCGTTGTTTTTAAGAAGAGCTTAATTGATTCCCGTAATATTGTTGAGCCGGAAGATAAAACATTCTCCTCTATCTGTGAAGGATTATCCTACGATAACACGCCTTATAACTTTGATGCAATTCCGATACATATTCTCGGTTCCATTTATGAAAGATTTCTTGGCAAGGTTGTTAATGCAACCGATAAACGTGTAACGATTGATGAAAAACCGGAAGTAAGAAAAGCCGGCGGAGTTTATTACACGCCGCAGTACATTGTTAATTATATAGTTGATAACACAATTGTAAAACTGATTGCGGGAGACCGTCCCTTTGGGAAAGGCAAAACTCCAAAGGAAATTGCAAAAATGCGTTTTGCAGATATTGCCTGTGGAAGCGGTTCCTTTTTAATTACTGTTTATGAAAGAATACTTGATTACCACAAACGCTGGTACTTAGAGAATCCTGAGCAGGCAAAGAAAGACGGCTGCATTTTATTTGAAGGTGCTTACCGTTTATCCCTGCAGCAGAAGCAGAAAATACTTACCAACAATATTTACGGAGTTGATTTAGACCAGCAGGCAGTTGAAGTAACACAGCTTTCCCTTTATTTAAAATTACTTGAAGATGAAACCACAGCGACAGCAAACGATACCTGGGTGATGTTTAAAGAACAGATTTTACCGGATCTGAATAAAAACATTATTTGCGGCAACTCGCTTATTGGAACAGATATTTTGAACCCCACCTTAATCCTCCCCTTTAGTAAAGGGGAGGAAACAGGAGGGCCTGCCTGTCCGGTAGGCAGGGTTAATGAACTGAAGCTTAAGCCTATGGATTTTGAGAATGTATTTCCGCATATCTTTAAAAGCTCCCCTTTGGGGGGAGTTGAGGGGGCTGGTGGCTTTGATGCGGTTGTAGGAAATCCACCATATCTGTACTCAGCTGGAAAAAGATTTAGTGAATATTTCAAAACGCATTTTAAGTTCAATCAATATCAAACTGATTATTATGTTTACTTCATAGAAAGGGCACTATCATTAATTAAAAACAAAGGAAAATTTTCATATATAATATCAGATTCATGGCTTAATTCAGATTACTTTAAAAAAATGAGAGATGAATTATTATTAAAACATAAGATTGAGAAATTAATAGTCTTTGATTATCCTGTATTTCAAAATGTTACTCTAGAAAATTCAATTATAATAATTTCAGTCAATGAGAAACCTTCATCATTTGATATTATAAGATTTAACTCCCCACAGAAATATATCATTGCCAATAACTTAGCACCTAATGATGCTTATGCTGAAGGAATAATTAAACCCAATAAGTCAACTATTACAGATTATTTAATTAATAAAATTGAAAATGATTCTAAACCTTTGTCTCATTTTTGTAAAATAAACAGAGGAATTCATGCATATAGGACGGACGGTTATGGAAAATCGAAATTTGGTGGTGGGCACCAAACAAAGAAAGATAAAGAATTACAATCATATCATTCTGACAAACCTATCGATAAAACATATTTACCAGAGATAAAAGGGAAAGATGTATTTAAATATTCTTTTAATTATTCAGGTAAGTATCTTTCATATGGTGATTGGTTAGCAGAACCAAGAACTCCTGAGTATTTTATGAATCCAAAAGTTGTTCTAAGAAAGATTTTAGGAGATAAAATAATTGGTACATTTATAAGCGAACCGTTAGCAATTGATCAGTCTCTTTATATTTTAATAGTAGAGAAAAATGAAGAGGCCGTATTAAAAACTTTTCTCGGTTTATTGTCTTCACGTTTAGCCGCTTGGTATCTGAAAAATAAATACTCAATCTTTGATACTCTTTATCCTTGGTTTACAATTAAACAATTATCTACATTCCCGACAAAAATAATTGATAATAAACTTCACTCTCTTGCCGATCAAATGCTCACCACAAAAAAGCAACTCCAGCAAGCCAAAACAGAAAGCGATATAAATTATCTTCAACGTAAATGCGAAACCATAGACCGGCAAATAGATCAGCTCGTTTACGGGCTTTACGGCTTAACCGAAGAAGAAATAAAAATTGTAGAAGGAGCAAGCAACCCATAGCTTCAGCTATGGGGATAAGAATACAACACATAACCAGAGAATCTTTGTGGAAATAGAAAATTTTGGCAGCCCACGAATTTATTCGTGGGAACTTAGATAAAAGACAAAACAAAAAACCGATTCATCGGTTTGAAGGAGGAATCAGATTTGTTTATTAAAAAATACGGGTTGAAATTATAAACCCCGCCTACCGGCTGGCGGGCGTTAAAACGGTTATAAAAATTATTTTATTTTCCCACGGTTAAAACCGTGGGCTGTATAAAATAAAACACGAAACCATAGACCGGCAAATAGATCAGCTCGTTTACGGGCTTTACGGCTTAACCGAAGAAGAAATAAAAATTGTAGAAGGAGAAAACAACCCATAGCTTCAGCTATGGGGATAAGAACACAACCAATCAGGATTATAATCTCTTCACTTATTCACTTTCCTTCCGATAATAAACTGGAAATATTATATTAGTTTGCAAAGCGGGTTTAAAGAGTAATCCTTTATAATGCAAACAAAACAGTTTCTACATGTTCTGCTTCTGCAAATTCAAATGGAAAAGAAGTTGTAAAAGTTAGATACTGTTGACAATAACCTTTCTGAGCTTACCGATTAATTTGGAATATAAATATGTATAAAATGAAAGGAGATAGAATAATGAAAGTAAAAAAAAATGCAATTGTATTTATGGCACTTTTATTCAGTTTAGCTTTTACAGCATGCACAAATAAACAAGGAGTAACCGATTATTCAAATCAAGAACAAGCGTTAACCGATTATTCAACACCTGAGCATTGGTTATCTTTACATTATTCGGCTGTAAAAGAAGTAGATATTTTTTACCTTTATCCAACTTCGTGGCAAAAAATTGATTCAACGGAGTCAAACATTTGTGCAATCAATAATCCTTTAATGCTAAAATATTCAAGATATGCATTTGAAAGACAAGCTACTGCTTTTGAAACCGTTGGGAATATTTACGCACCATATTACAGACAAATGGATGTTGCTTCCCGCGCCTTTATGACCACAGAAGAACAAGAAAAGTTTGTGGCTGGAATACCAACGTTAGATGCTATAGCAGCTTTTGATTATTATATTAAACATTACAACAATGGACGCCCGTTTATTTTAGCCGGACATTCACAGGGTGCAAATATCCTTGCAAATATATTATCAGGATACTTGAAAGATAATCAACAGGTTTACTCAAGAATGATTGCTGCTTATGTTATTGGATATTCAATTACAGGTGAATATCTTAACAAAAATCCGCATTTAAAATTTGCTGAAGGTCCTGATGATATAGGAGTGATAATTTCATATAACACTGAAGCTCCTGAAGTTGTTAAAGGAACCAACCCCGTTACATTGCCAGGCGGTATTGCCATAAATCCAATTACCTGGACAAGGGAAGAAACATTAGCAACTGCCGATAAAAATTTAGGATCCATAATATTAAATAAAGATGGTTCTGTAGCAGCTGGAATACCTATACCAGTAATGAACTATGCGGACGCCCGTATTGATAAGAATAAAGGAGTAGTTATTTGCAGTACTGCTGATGTATCAAAATTATCCCCCGGTACCGCCGGATATGTTAGAGGTGTTTATCATAGTTTTGATTTCCCATTTTACTATTACAATATCAGAGAAAATGCAGCCAACAGAACAAAAAAATTCTTAAACAAATGATTATAGAAATTTTTCAATTCATACATAAATGCAGCATTATTTAGATACATATAAAAGAGAAGACAGGAGAAATATTGCTGTTAAAAGGATGTACTTGCTCAAGGAAGTTTACCGACACGTAAAGGAATAATTATCAGTTTGTAGGAAAAAGGAATTAGTCCTGCCGATATAGTTTTGAAGACAAGGCATAGTCAAGATGCAGTAGACAGAAGTCGGAATGCATATTTATGGTCCAGGTAGCTGGACTTTTTTATTAAAGCCTGGTTATTACATTTCAACAACTCAATTAATCTTAAACAATTCTGTCACCATTCTAAGGTTCTAACACTACTTTTCAGAATTCATTCTTAATGATAGACTACGTTGGAAAAAATTAATTTTCCGGTTCATTTAGTTGGATTATTAAAACAATCACGGGTGCTATTTTAAGCAAAAGATATTGTTCACTTTTCATTCCAGGTAACTTTCCTGATTCAATTTTGGGAATTATTGGATTTATATTTTTTAATGTTTATAATATAATTAAACAAGAACCTCTAAGCACTTGAGATTTAAGTTGCAATAAAATTGTAAATACGTAGTTCAATGATAGACACGATTACTGTACAATGGAAAATAAAGAAGAGAGCAAATTCTTAGCAATAAAGAAAAATAAATATTTAGTCAAATTGGAGTAACCTTAAGAGCATGATGGTTTGACAAAAACATTATCAACATTATTAAATGCATTAATTACAGATTTCAAATCTGAATTTGATTGAATCAACGGGTAATAGTACAAAGGGCTATAATTTGAATATTAAAATAATTACTTCAAACTAACATAAAAAAAGGGCAACCATGAAAAAGTATATTTCCATTACTCTGTCCACTTTTGTTCTGATTCTGTTATTAGGAACAAAAGTTTTTGCAATATCTAAAACAACTTCACAATCAGGCAATTGGAGTGCATCATCCACGTGGGGTGGCAACCCTTCTCCTGTAGCTGGTGATGATATAATTATAGATGGCGGATTCACTGTAACAGTGGATATTCCCGATGCAGTTTGTTTAAGCATTCAACTCGGCGGTTCTGCACTTGGTCTTGGAACCGGAACACTTTTATTTACTGGTGGATCTCAGGTAACAGTATCAGGCGCTGTTTCAATTGGACCATTTAACAACAACAACACCGCAGGCAGTGTAATTATGTCTAATGGTGGTACACTTATTTGCGAGGGATTTATTGTAGGTAGGTTAGGAACTTGGACGCCTGGAACGGGAACCATTGAGTTGACGGCTACCAATACAATTCCTAATAATAACAATATTATATTTAACAATCTTACAATAAGTAGCGGTATAACCACGCTCTCCCATAACGTAGATGTAAATGGTAACCTGTTAATCAATACAAGCGCAACGCTTAATGGTGGAGCTAATACATTAACGGTGGGAGGTGACTGGACGAACGATGGTTCATACGCTGGAAACACTGGTACTGTTACATTTAAAAAAACTGGTAATCCAACTATCTCAGGTACCGGAATAAACAATTTCAACCTCATAAGGGTAAACCTCGGTACAAGTATTAATAATACGCTGGAGGTATTGTCGTCACACTTTAATGCTCCTGATGGGTTTCTAACTCTTACTAATGGGACGTTCAAAATGTCCGGAACATTCACATTTACAAACACATTTCTTGTTGGACCAAGCTATAATATTCAACCAACATCCGGGTTATGGATCAACAATCCGAATGTAACTGTAGTTGCTCAGGCTGGTGGAATCTCTTTAAGAGGATTGTTAAGAATTTCTGCAGGAACATATAACATCGGAACAGGTATAGACAACTCTCTTACATATGTTACAGGTTCATCTATCATTATCGAAGGTGGATCACTTCACATTGCAGGTCGGTTAAATGGAAATAATTCAACCGCTACCACTACCTATAATCAAAGCGATGGGGTGGTATCTGTCGTAGAACAGGGTTCCACTGATCCAGTATTTGCTGGTTTTGATCTTAGTGTTGTAGGCTCTTCATTTACAATGGCTGGTGGTAATATAATCTTGAGAAATGCAACAAGTGCCCCAACAGATTACCTTAATAATTCATCAGTCGCGATTGTTACCGGAGGTACACTTCAGATAGGTGATGCAGGTAGTTTAAATGCCCAGGTTATACGCATTCAGAGCCCTCGTCCAATTGGCAATCTTCTTGTCTTCAATGCAACAGCACAACTTGTTAGTTCAAGTATTAGCGTTGTTAACAATGTTACTGTACAAACAGGAAGAACACTCAATGCAAATGGATTCAATATATCGTTGGGCGGAGATTGGTTTAACATCGGTACATTCATAGCCGGTGGCAATACCGTAACGTTCAATGGATCTGTAGCTCAAACACTAACTAACCCCAGTGGAGAGCAACTCAACAACCTCACAATCAATAAAACAGCAGACACCCTAACACTGAAAAATTCCATAACAGTCAATAATACATTTAACCTTGCCCAAGGTACAATTGAAGTAGGCAACCATACTTTAACACTTAACAATACTGTAAATGGAGCTGGAACACTGATAAGTGCAGGCATTGGTATTGTCAACTATAATCAGGGCAGTCCAGGGCAAAACATTCTTGCAGCCAACTATGGTAACCTTGTATTCAGCAACTTCATTAAGACACTTGCACCATCGGGTATAATTAGTATTTCAGGAACGTTTACACCAGGATCTTTAAGTGGGCACACGGTTACGGGCAGTACGCTGAACTTTAATGGAAGTTCTCAAGATATCCCGGCTTTCATTTACAACAATCTTATTATTAGTGGTAGTGGTATAAATACAGGCTCCGGAACTATTACAGTTGGTGGAAACCTGACTATCAACTCTGGGGTCACTTTCTCCGGTACATCTACACTTAATCTCAATGGTTCAGTTCACACAAATGATGGTACACTAATTACTTCAACGCTCTCAGTTGGACCTGGTGCTGTATTTACAAACAATGGAACTACTTCAGTCAGCTTAGCGCTAAATGGAGCCGGCACACTTACACAAGGATCTGCCGGAATACTTAACATTGGTGGTACAGTTGGAATTAACACTCTTAATGCTTCATCCTCTGGTAGCTCCATAAATTACACTGGTAATGGACAGACAATTGTTCCTGTAGTTTACTACAACCTAACACTTTCTGGATCGGGAACACCTATTCTTACTGGATTAAACACAATAATTGGAAATTTCACTCTCTTGGGTAGTGTAACTCCCGTAGCTGCAACGGGAATAACCATGGGTGGAAATTTTTCAATTAACTCCGGGACGTCGTTCGATGCAGGTAGTTTCTCTCACTCACTTGCAGGCAACTTTAACAGCTCAGGAACATTCATCGCAGGTACCAGCACATTTACTTTGAGTGGTACGAGTGCCCAGACTATTAGTGGATCTACATTTTATAATCTGTCAATTGCTAACTCTTCAGGTGTAACAATCACAAGTGATGAAACCGTAAACAATACACTCTCACTTGTTAATGGTTCCATATCTATTGGGGCTCACACGCTCAACCTCAATGGATCTCTTTCATTCGGAACGGGCTCACTGGTTGGTGGTTCATCTTCAAATATAGCAATTGGCGGTTCTGGCACCAGTACAATTCTGCCAACCATTACTTTGAACAATCTCTCACTTAATCGAAGCAGCGGTAGTTCATTAACCGGAGATATTACAATTAATGGAAATCTAACAATCGCCAACGGCACTTTAACAACGAATGACCATATCATCACTCTTGCACAAAGTGGAATTCTTTCTGAAGTTGCCGGACAACCGGTTATTGGCAATATCAGCACGACTCGGAATATCACTGCAACATCCGGCATAGAATCTTTTGGGAATATTGGAGCTGACATAGTGTTGAACGGTATTGCACTTGGTAATACGACAGTCTTAAGGAAAACCGGCATAACATCTACTGGAAATGGACACAACTCAATCAAGCGGTCTTTCGAAATTGTTCCAGCTACCAACACCGGATTAAATGCAGGTTTAATATTTCATTTCGATTCAACTGAATTGAATGGGCAAAATTCCAGTGCACTTGAACTTTATATGTCTAGAGACAATGGGACTACATGGAATAATAATGGAGGAACCGTAGATTTATTGTTAAACGCTATTAGCATAACAGGAGTTAATGATTTTTCTCACTGGAC
Organism: Ignavibacteriales bacterium; assembly: GCA_026390815.1. Taxonomy (NCBI): domain Bacteria; kingdom Pseudomonadati; phylum Ignavibacteriota; class Ignavibacteria; order Ignavibacteriales; species Ignavibacteriales bacterium. Next base: position 80,509 of record JAPLFH010000032.1, read on the forward strand.
TGCCTCGGATACGACTAATCGAATTGGCAATACTCCTACTCCTGCAACGTTCTCCATCAACCCGGCAGCAGCAACCATTGGCGATCCAGGTTTTAGTATAACGGTTAATGGTGTAAATTTCGTCAATGGCAAATCCGTCATTCGGTTTAATAGTAATAATAAGACAACAACGTTTATAAGCAGCACACAATTAGTTGCATCAATTCCTACAAGTGATCTTCAAATCGCAGGAACATTTCCAGTAACGGTCTTTAATATTGATGGTGGTGGATTATCTAATTTGCAACCATTCACAGTAGCTTCTCTGCCACCTACAAAGATTAGTGTGGAAACACTTGCAGATGGATCAGGAATAATTGTTCCTCCACAGGCACTGCCATCAGGGTCATCAATCACAGTTTATGCTATTTCAAGAGACGCTTTAAACCACTTTGTTGCAAATGTAGCAGCCGATGAATGGGCTCTGGAAAACATTTCGGGTGGTGTTGTATTATCTGATCTGGTACCATCTCCTGATAAAAAAAATGCTGTGTTATCGGGGCATTTGATTGGTGCTGCCACTATAAAATCCACTTCCGGTCCATTGGTTACAATTCCATCGGGGACAGTAACAGTTACGCAAGGTACAGTGGCTAAAATAAGAGTTGAGACTGCTGCAGATGGCTCTGGGGTGGTGGTTCCCGCAGATACATTGATCTCAGGATCTTCAATAACTGTTTACTCAATTGCAAGAGATAGCTTTGACAATTTTATTGAAAATGTTGCCGCTGATGCATGGAGCCTCGAGAATATCAATGGTGGTATTGTTGCTTCCGATCTGGTTGCTGCAATTAATGGAAGGAGCGCAGAATTCAATAGCCATTCTTCAGGCAGCGCTAACATAAAGGCAACATCTGGGGCTTTAACTATTATTACGTCTGGTACAATCTCCGTCGTACAACCTACAGGAATAGAAAAAGGAGAACAACCCATCTCATTTGCGTTGATGCAGAACTATCCAAATCCATTTAATCCATCTACAACTATAAAATATGCATTACCAAACGAAAGCAAAGTTGTGTTATACATTTACAATATTTTTGGCGAACAGGTTGCGGAGCTTGTAAATGAAATTCAACCAGCTGGTTATTACAATAAAAAGTGGTCAGCAGAAAATTTATCAAGCGGAATTTACCTTGTTAGAATAAATGCGAAAGCAATTGGTAAAGAAGAAAATTATAATAAGATTATAAAGATGCAGCTTGTAAAGTAATTTATAATGAAGAATGGATAATGTATAATGAGGATGAGTTTTTCCTCATTATACATTGCTAATTATAAATTATACATTCACCGTAAAATCGATTAAATAAAATTCAGGACTATCTCTTCCACCTTGTGCAATGCTTCATCAATCTTTGTAACATCTTTTCCGCCAGCAGTAGCAAGATGAGGTCGTCCGCCGCCGGCGCCGCCAACTATCTTTGCTATTTCACCAACAATTTTACCCGCGGTTAATTTCTTTTCTTTAATCAGTCCATCAGAAACCACGCATACAATTCCAACTTTTCCTTCTATCTCACTAATCAAAACACCAACACCTTCCTTCATCTTGGAACGAAGTTCATCACCAAAGGATTTTAGTTCATCCATATTTAATGCATCAACTTTACCGGTATATATTTTCAATCCCCTGATATTATTTGGTTCACCAAGTATCTCGCTTATAATTTCCAATTTACTTTCAAGACTTAATTCAGCTAATTCTTTTTCAAGTTTTTTCTTTTCTTCTAAAAGATGAATGGCTTTAGCTTCTTCTTTCTTAATTTCTTCAGTTAATTGATTGATATATAACTCAACTCCTCTTCCGGTCACGGCTTCAATTCTTCTAACTCCGCTCGCGATGGAAGATTCGCTTACAATTTTCAGCAATCCAATTTGAGAAGTATTCTTAACGTGTGTACCTCCGCAAAATTCCATACTGTACTCGCCGAACTGAACAACATTAACCTTATCACCATACTTATCGCCAAAGAACATCAGCGCTCCCATCTTCTTTGCATTATCAAACGGGATTGCCCGGTGATGTGTTAAATCCACATTGCTTCTTATCTCTTCGTTAACCATCGATTCAATCTGGTTCAATTCAGCTTCACTTAGTTTTGAGTAATGTGAGAAATCGAAACGAAGCCTGTCCGGTCCAACATACGAACCGGATTGATGAACGTGCGTACCAAGAACTTTTCGTAATGCAGCGTGGAGCAGATGAGTGGCAGAATGATTTCGCATGATGTCCCATCTTCGTTTTTCATCAACTTCAACCATTACTTCCATTCCAACGGAAAGAGGAATTTCTTCTGCATTCTCCGCAACATGAATCACATAATCATTCAACTTTATTAAATCAATTACCTTTAGTTTACTTCCACCGATTGTTATCGTTCCGAGATCATCAATTTGACCACCTGATTCAACATAGTAAGGAGTTTTATCTAAAATGATCAACGCTTTATCTTCTTCTTTTTTATAACCAATAATTTTTGCCTGCACTTCAAACTCATCAAAACCAACAAATTCTGTTGAAGAGTTTTCAATCAGATCAAATGAATCAAGATTGCTTATAATAACATTGGCTGCAGCAAATTTGTCTTTAGAAGATTCTCTTGCTCTTGTTTTTTGATCTGCCATTAATTCATTAAAGCGAGCTTCATCAATCAAAAGATTTATTTCCCTTGCCATAACATTTGTAAGATCAATAGGAAATCCATAAGTATCATAAAGCAGGAACACATCTTCTCCGCTTATTATTTTTTGTTTATTAGCTTCAACCTTCAAGGCGATCTTTTCAAAAAGATCAATTCCTCTATCGAGAGTAACATTAAAACTTTCTTCTTCACCTTTAATAATTTTTTCTATGTAGCTTTGTTTGTGTTTAAGTTCCGGGAAAACACCGGACATATATTCAACCAGAACTTTAACAAGTTGGTAAATGAATGGTTTATCCAGATTAAGTTTTCTTCCGTAGCGGGCAGCTCTTCTTAAAATTCTTCTTAACACATAACCTCTGCCATCATTCCCGGGATTGGCGCCGTCCGCAATTGCAAATGAAAGCATTCTTAAATGATCGGCAATTACGCGCATCGGGATTTTATGTTCCTCGCTGTCATAATTAATTCCAGCCATAGCCGAGATCGCTTCAATGATTGGTGAGAAAACATCTGTATCGTAGTTGGAAGATTTATTCTGCAGAACAGCGCAAATTCTTTCAAAGCCCATTCCGGTATCAATATGTTTTAAAGTAAGTTCGTGGAGTGTACCTTCTTTATCCCGGTTATATTGAATGAAAACCAAATTCCAGATCTCAATACATTCCGGTACACCGGCATTCACAAATTTCGGATTATCATAATCATCGCTTAGATTAAAATGAATTTCTGAACATGGTCCGCAGGGACCGGTTTCCCCCATCTCCCAAAAATTATCCTTCTCATCAAAATGAAGAATATGATTTGGATTTATATCGGTTTTGTTTTTCCATATTTCATATGCTTCATTATCAGTCCTGTATACAGTAGCCCACAATCTTTCCTTTGGAAGTTTCCAGACAGCTGTAAGTAATTCCCACGCCCAGGTAATCGCTTCTTCCTTGTAGTAATCACCGAAGGACCAGTTGCCAAGCATCTCAAAAAAAGTATGATGGTAAGTATCGTAGCCTACTTCTTCCAGATCGTTATGCTTGCCGCTTACCCGGATACATTTTTGTGTATCCGCCGCACGTTTATATTTTCTTGTTCCCGCACCAAGGAATACATCCTTAAACTGGTTCATTCCTGCATTTGTAAAAAGTAAAGTCGGATCATCGAATGGAACAACCGGCGAGGACGGTACAATACGATGTTCTTTATTCTTAAAAAAATCTAAAAACTGCTGCCTGATCTCTGATGATGTCATAATTCCTTAGTATTAATTATTGATTAACTGGTCTCAAATATAATAAAAACAGGAGTAAAGGCGAAGACGTGGAATTAAGCACCAAAGAACAAATACTAAATAACAAACACCAAAGAACAAACAAATACAAAATTTCAAATTACAAAAATCAATCGTACATCGTTTGCGTGTATGCGATGTTGCGATAGCAATATGGGTGAAACAAAGTGGAACCGCATACACACTGTTATGTTAAATGCTAATTTTGCGATTCATAATATTCCTTTGCTTTCTTAGTAACAGACAAGATGAAGTTGCTTTTTTCTTCTGTGTATTTTACTCTGTTGTTTGCATATTCTACTGACAACTTTCTCTTTAATTCATCATAGCGTTTCGCTTCCGCAGGAAATTGCCGAAGATAATCTCTGAAATAAAGCCTATCCCATAATTCAGAATCTGCCTCTGCCATATGAATGTGATGTGTACGTTTGCCTTCTAAATTTCGCTTGATGAACCAAGCGTAGTACGGTGGACCATCATCACCAAAAGCTGGGCGCCAAAAGTATTCATAACCTTCAGCTTCCAAAATAGGTACAATTTGCTTTTTTGTATCTTCTAAACTTGTAACTTCCACCAGAATATCAATAATTGGTTTTGCAGAAAGACCAGGGACCGCCGTACTACCAAAATGCTCAATTCTTTTAACGATATTCTTGGGCAATTTCCTGCGTAAAAAAGCGGCTTCATCTTCAAACATTTTTGACCACGACAAATTATAAGGAACGATAAATATTTCCTCTTTCACTAATTCCTGGATACGTTTTAGCTTTTTTTCATCCATATTAATTAAGCAAAATTAACATTTCACATAAATTTTGGTTTGCGAAATTGGAATTTGATCTTTGTTGTTTATTCCGGAATCAGGATTTATTATTCTCAAACACTCAATCTCTATGTACAACTGTTGCAGAAGCCTGCCTTGCCGGAAGAATAATTATTTCTGCAAGATTGATATGTGCCGGTCTTGTTACAATGAAAATTATCGTTTCAGCAATATCTTTTCCGGTTAGTGGCTGTAATCCTTTGTAAACGTTCTTTGCTTTTTCTTCATCTCCGTGGAAGCGGATATTGCTGAAGTTTGTTTCAACTAATCCAGGATCGATTGTACTTACTCTTATGTTTTTATCTACCAGATCCATTCTTAAAGATTTTGTGATTGCATCCACAGCATGTTTGGTTCCGCAGTAAACTCCTCCTTTGGGATAAGCTTCGTGTCCTGCAATTGAGCCGATGTTTATTATATGTCCGTTCATTCTTTCAACCATGCCGGGTGTAACAGCGCGCGTTACATAAAGCAAGCCTTTTACGTTGGTATCTATCATTTCTTCCCAGTTATTAAAATCATCCTCAAAAAGTTTTGCCAATCCGCGGGCTAAACCGGCATTGTTAATCAGAATATCAATTTGCTTAAACTCTTCCGGCAATGAATCAACGAAGCTGTCAACTTCATTTTTATTTCGAACATCTACTTTATCAAAATGGATTTTGATGCCATATTCTTTCTTTAATTCTTCAGCAAACTCAGTTAGAAGATTTAATCTTCTTGCACAAAGGATTAAATTAGCGCCAGCTTTGGCAAACTCAATAGCGCACGCTTTTCCGATTCCAGATGTTGCACCCGTTATAAATACAATTTTGTTTTTAAGTGATTCCATAATTCCCATAAAATTGATTTGATAATATATTTAAACCCACGAATGAATAAGTGGTCTGCTTTTCCCATCAACTACCTGCCTTTGCCGGCAGGCAGGTCTTCCATCCCTACCCATTCTCTCCGCAAATTCTTGCCATCTGTAATATGTAAAAACGGAGCAAGTCTTGTTCTTTCTGCGTAAGTGCCTGCTTCTCGATAACCAAAATTCTTTCAACATCTTTCAACGCGCGGATAACATCAATTGGTACTTCTACCATATTGCCAGGCAGGCGGGAAAGATATTGAACAGAAGCAATTAAAAACTGCCTCATCGAATCATCAATTGATCCTTTAAGCAGGTCAGCTAAATTTGCACCAACATTTATCTGGTTTGCACCAACCGAAAAAATATTTTCAGTTCCTTCAACATCTTTGGAAACGGAATAGAGTGCACGGGATAATTCCACAAAACTTTCCACCTGCTGCAGGATAGGCTTCTCAAGCATCTCCCAGATTTGCGCACGCCAGAATTTTACTTTCTCAGGAATCTCTAGCAATTCTTTCACTTGATTTATCCAGCTTTTATCAATCTCACCAGATATTTCTGATTTCAGCAAATTAAAGTTGGTATTAAATAAATCCGGTTGAAGAAGAACTGCAAGATCGGGACGCAAAGCTGGCAGTAAATCAGCAACAAATTTTTCTCCTTCAAAAAATTCTGCTACGTTTATTCCATGCCGTCTAAGCAGTTCCTTCTGAAGCAATCCAAGGAATGAAAACATTGAATCAATATCTTCTCGTAAGATTAATAAAGCCGAGTTTCCGGCTGGAAATGCTTTCTCAGTTAATGACAAATATTTTAATCCGGGATCATGATAAATCCTTAGCGAATGCAGAATTTCATAAACTGGTAAGCGTGGCAATATAACGTCACTTACCAGGGAAGAACTCTCACCTTCGGTGAATTTCATCCTTTCAAATTCGCGCAGGCTGCGGAATAAACCGGTGGTTAGCTGGTTGATTCCAAGTATCATCGTCTGCGCCTGGTTATGCCCAATCGCTCTCAACAAACTTCCGTGATGAGAAAGCGGTATGGTTCCGGAAATTCTTTCAAGGACTCTTTGCCCGGCATTTTCTCCAAGATTTCTGCTCGGTCTTACTACCGGACGGTCCCGCAAATTTGGTGTAGTACGTGAAATGAAATATGAAATTGCATGAATACCAACCACATCTTCCTCAGTTCCATAAAGAATTGTGCGGAAATTTTTAGTAACAATTTCACAAAACTTTTCATACAGTTCGCTTTTCTTTCCGATGGTTAAGCGTTCTAATTCCTGGTAACCCCTGGTGCCGAACTGCAAACGAGTATCCAGCAAAGGTTCTGCCGCTCGGTAAATTTCTTTTTCGTAAAAATGCTGCGCCTGCTTAATATGATAGAAAAGCTGTGCTCTTTCTTTAACTGAAATGAACCGGAGTTTTTCCGCAAGGTTGCTCTGGAAGGTTCTTAAATCGCCTCCGGAAAAAACTCCAAGCAAAGGACTTGTAGCATACTCAGTACTTTTTCTTGTTGAGTCGTTAAGATTTTTAATTAAGCGCTGCTGGTTTTCCTTGGATGATATGAATGCCGGTTCACCTGCAACCGAAGAATAATATCCACCCTGGCGCTGCATTGGTTCGCCGCTGCCAAGTTTTATTCTTACATCAGCAACAATTCCTTTTTCTGCCAGCCATTTAATTGCAGTTTGTTTCGCTTCTTTAAACAAAGCCGTACCTGCGGGCTGCCCTACAGCCTGACTTAAATCTGACCCAGCAATAAACAATTCGCAAATCATTTCTGTAAATCGTTTTTTTGTTTCCTGATTTAACCTTCTGCTTTGGATTGAATATTCCCAAACACGGTTAAGATAATTTTCTATGTTACGGACAGTTTTAATATCTTCAAAAAGAGGAATGATCCAAACTGGCGGAAGATTGCTGTTCGGTTTTTCGCGAAGAGAATGTTCCCTGCGCGCAACAAGTTTTCGATCCAATGCAATCAGAGCTTCCGGTTCAGTAGACATACTAACTTGCAGAGCCAGGATCATCCCGGGATTGCCACATTCACCGGAGATTTCGTTTATCTCCATTATATTGTGAACAGTTGTATCGATGGAAAACTGATCGCGTGCCGTAATCATCTTTTGATGGATACGCGGAGTGAGCAAAAACCGGTTTAATAAATTTTTATACAAACCGGCAACCAACGCAAGTTCTTTATGCTGCAAATTATTTTTAATCTGAGGCAACAGCGAGTGGAGTGTTTTTCGTAAATGTTTATTTAACGAAAAATAATATTCAAGATTGTTTCTTCGCTGCAATCGCAAGTCGAGCATTTTCTTTTCAGTTCTATCATTGTGCTGCCATAAAGCATAAAGCGGATCTTTTGCAACATGTAGCTTCATTCCCAGGCGGCGCGCACGCCCGGTTTCTATGTTAAACGGCAGAACGCTTCGGTATCTTTTTTCAAGTTGGTTCGTTAGGATTGTAATTTCGTTTAATAGCTTCCAGAAATTAATATTCTTATTGGGAAGTTTTAATAATTCGCTGGAAAGAGTATCCTCAATTTTAATTGAATTATCATACTTCAACAAAGTATTCAACAAGATGGAAAGCTGGTTTACATTTTCAATAAGTGCCGAAGCCACCAGGCGGTGCCCTTGTCCAGAAGGTCTTGTGCTTCCATCCCAATCGCCCCAGAAAGATAAAACTGATTGGAAAGATTCATTCGAATTCATCTGCAGGTATTCTTCTGCAGCAATCATATATCGCAAATCGCAAACAAGCTCATCCGCTTCCTCTTTCGATTTTATTGTAACATTCAATCCAAGAAATTCTTTAATCAAAGCATCAGATGTTTGTTCGATCAGATCATTTGGTAATGAACTTCCTCTGATCAGGCTGCCGATTATCTTATCAATTAAAATATCAACCTGAAGGGAGTACATTTGAGTTGGATGCACAGTGCGGTCATAAAGCCGGTGCTTAAAAAGCAATTCTCTTTTTTCAAGACTTTCTTTAAATAATTCTTTCTCTAAAAGTTCAGTAAGAGCTCTTCCCTGATCTGCTCCAGCAAAAGACAAAACTGCATTGGCAATTTCAAGATTGTCTTTGAAACGTTGTTCGAAGGTTCTGATTCTATCGGGAAGAAAATCATTTATAAAATTTCTCGAAAATGTTTCGTGATTAATTCCTGCCGAAAATAATTTTAATCGATTCCCGATATTTTTTCTTGCGCTTTCATCAATTCGTTTTGAAAAAGAATGCCACTTTTCATTAACATCCGGAAATTGATTTCTCGCTTCAGATGATTTTGATGTTCGAATAAATTTTCTTGCGTTGTAGTTGGCAGCTTCCTCAGCAATCATTCTGTTCAAATCAATTAAAACTCGCCTCGTTTTTCTAAAGAGTTCTTCGGGTCCATCTTTTCCACCAAGGGTTAAACGAAAAGTTTTTCTTGCCAGCTCAAATCCTTTTGCTGTACGCGCAAAAGTAGAAAGCGGTACCAAACCAATCCCCTGCGTTGCCAAACCTGATGCAAGCCAATCCAGCGATAAACCGGATGGAAGATTCTGGATTATCATTTGCGGATACATACTTCCTTTTGGACCTTTGATTTCAATGCCGAAAGGATTCCTTTCTGCAGGAAGATTTTCCTGCGCGTCATTCAGCGCCTTCATCCGCTCAAAGAAAATTTGATTACGTAAAAGCCAAAAAGAACTAACGTATTCCGATCTGTTCCTGTAAAACAAATAAGCAATTAACGTTGCCATTATATTCGGTTTTATCTTTTCAATCTGCGCAGCAAATTTTTCTTTTACTTCAGGATGTGGAATGTGGGCAACTGCCAGTCTTGCACCTGCAAAGCAATCTGTTTTAGAAAGCGAATGCATGGTAAAAACGAATTTCCTTTTTTCAGCATTAACATATCCGTTCTTTACAAGATCGAGTGTAATCTGCTGAATTGTTTTAACGCCGGATAGTTTTTTTGCCGGAGCCACATTCTGATATGAAAGATCATCAATAATAAAGATGTCTCTTTCAAGCAGCCATTTAATCAGGTGCGCAAGTTTCTCTTCGGCAAAAACCTGTCCGCTTGCATTATGCGGATTGTTGAAAACCACCGCTCCGTTTTTATTCCAGTTTGGATTTTCATCCAGCTTTTTAGTTACTATGCTGATAATTCCGTCAACATCAAGATCAAGCTCATCGGTTAACGGCACTACAGAGACTGACGGAAAGCAGTGTTCGTACGTCCAGCTATAGTCGCATGTAACCGCTTCTTTAATTCCGCAATGAAACCCAAGCAGACTTAATCCAGTTCGTGCTGAACCGCTTATAACGAAAGAATCTTTTAATTTATATTCAGGATGATGATTAATAAACGAGACCAAAAAATTATTTATCAGTTCATCAAACCACTTTTTAGAATTTATATTGCTGAATAAAGAATCCAAAACTTCTTTAGATGATAAGTTAGAAAATGAATCTTCGTTGAAGAATGGGAAAGACATTCCGTTAAAATATTTATTTGTTAAGGATTCTCCCTTTTCCAGAATAGAATTTATTCTGCCATCAATTACTTTTGTTTTGGATTCGATCAGATCAGAAATTTTATTCGATATTATTTTTGTATGAGTATAGAAGTTGCTCCCGAGCTGTGTTGTAGGTAAAACATTTTCCTGTGATGGTTCGGAACTAATTTTTAATGCCGCGCTGCCATTCTTTTTATGAAAATTATTTTTTAAAAGAAATGTAAGAAGCTCAGCTTCGGCAGAAGCAGGCGTTCCTTTCAACTGAAAATGAATTGCGTCGAGAGTTTTTAAATATTCGGAATTCCCCGCAACAAAAACTAAAGATAGTTCAGAAAAAAGAGGTGATAGAACCGCCGGCGAAATGTAACGCACAACTCTATTCATCATCTTTGCTTCGCGTGCAAGGGAAAGATGATTAGGTGCTTCGTTGGCTTCAATAAAAAATAGTGGGTTCTCTAAGCTTAGAAGACGGAGATTTCTCCGTGTCTCTTCCCGTAAATTTTTTCCTATTAAAAAGTAGGTTGGGGCTGCATTGTTCTGAATGAATTGTGCTTTTATTTCTTCTGTTAAAAGTTCTTCGTTACTAGAAAGTGTATTGAATTCCAAATGCGAAAAATTTTTCAAATAAACTGGCAATTCAATTCCGAAAGTTAAAATTCTTGCCGGAAGCTTAATCAAATTTTTATTTAATGCATGAAACAGTATTCTAAAACATTCCCAGATACCACCGCTGTTGATGCTGCACTCACGCTTGCCGGATTCCCTTCCTAAATCATATTCAAGCGGCTCCTGTTGTTCTTTTGTAAGCCAGTTATGAAAATATAAAATTAGTTCGCTTGGATTTTTTACATTATATCCACCACCCGGCATATAAGGAACACTTTTCTGGATTGTTGTCTGAACAAACTCCAATAGTTTCTTTTTGTCTTCATTCCAGCCAAGTTCATCCAAGATCGAATCGAGCGTATTTTCCGTAATATCAGACTGACTATTTCCTAATCCAAGTACAGTGCGAAAAAAAAGTTGGGTGAGCTGCGCATCTTCAATCGGATTACCGATATGAAAATTAACACGTTCCTTAACTGGTACCGGAGAAATAGCCGTAGCTTCGCTTATTTCAGAAATCTTGGCGGCTTTAAGCGGCTTAAGTCTGAAGTAACTTAAATAATCCTGTTCTATATTTTTTGTTTTATTATTCGTAATCATTCCCAAAACAAATTGAAAGCAACAAACTAATTCACGCGGTTTTTTAAATAGAAATACTCTTAATCTTAATCTTACTCTTCTTTTAAACTTTATGAAAGAAGAGTAAGAGCATGAATCAAATTACTTCTGCTCCTCAATCTTCAATTCAGCTTTCTTAGAAGTTGATTGAACCAGGCGCTGTAAAAATGATTGTAAGATGCCAACAAACTGTGTGCTTTGATCAACCTGATCCGGCGAAAGTGAAACAACTGTACGCGCATTCTTCAAGCTCTGGCTTGCCTCTGCAAGGCGTGCCATCTGCGGAGAAAGCATTAAAAGTTCAGGACTGTTCTTCAGCAAATCCATTTCCTTTTTATCAAGCTCCAACTGCTTTTCTCTACGTTTCAATTCCTCATCCAGTCGCTGCTGTGCAAGGATTGCTTCCTTTTCTTCGCGTGCTTGTTTTAAATCGTACTTTTTTATTTCAAGGTTATGCTCTAAAATGGTAATCTGCTCATCGGATTTGTATTTAAGCTGGGCTGCTGCCATGCGCGCATTCTGATTTGCAGTTTCAGTAGTTTCCAAAATTCTTGCCGCTTCCTGCTGGCGCATAGCTTCGGCAATATCTTTATCAACCGGATCGATTGAATGAATTGAAAGAGAAATAACTTTTAATCCAAGCGCTTCTGATGTACTAGTTACTTTACCCAGAAGAAAATTATAAATCTTCTCAGAAGATAATTCCTCAATTTCATATTTCTCAGTAAACTCCCTAACATAACCCTGAACAGTTCCTTCCAATTCCTTGCAGGCTTTTAAGATTGCATCTTTATTCCATCCGCCAACACGGATTAGAGCAAATAAATTATCCAATGCCGCTGCGGCAGTTACAGATAATTTAACCAGCAGCTTCAACTTACCTTTTGCCTCAGCTTCTACAGTTAAGGTAAAGGATTGAATGGTTGCCGGAATTGCCAGGCTAAAATGGCGCGAATAAAACCGCGATTTTCTTTGAAGTATTTTGCCTTCAACCTCGTGTAAAACAATCTGGTCCGGTCTCTTGATTCTGTATTCAAATAATACTGCGGCAATTAAGATTACAATTACAATTATTGCTATGGTTACAAACATTTTTTTATTACTCCTATACTCAAATTGACTTTATAATTATACTAAAAAAGGAGATGGATTTCGAATTTACAGACTAAGAAGCTAAGGGCAAATATACTATTCCCGAAATAAAATACAAGTTAAAGGTGAGAAAATGCAAAAAAAATTATATGATTGTAGTAACAAAAAAATTTGTTCTGAGTTAAGTTATTTGCTCCTGTCAAGGTGTGGACTTTGACAGCCGAGAAAAACAAGTAATTAAGTATATGAATAAATATTTTTTCATTTAATAACCCCTTCTATTTAATTTTGCCTTGTTCAAACTTTTTATTCAGTCTTTCTACATTCTTTTTGATTATTGGAGTTAGTTGTTCTTGTATCTCTTTCGAATTAAATAACTCTTTATTGTATTTATTATAAAAACTTAGTGCATTTAATGTTATATATGAATCTGGAAATTTTTTTAATAATTTTAAAAATATTTTTTCAAGTGTACTTTTGTCTTTTTCAAACCGATATATTTTATTGAGTAGCTGATAAAAGGACGGTAAATAATTACTAGTATAATATTTTTCAAAAAGATTTAAAATCTCCTTTTTTAATAATTCTTTTTTAGTTTTTTCATATGGTTTTTTATCGTTGTATTTGTATTCTAGAATTTTCATTTCTTTTAAGGCTAAAATGTCTGTTTCTTCAGTAGGATGTTTTACTTTGAACTGTACCCATTCAGAAAAAAAATCTTTTTTCATTTTATTTTCTATAAATTCCCCTGGGCTATCATAATCAACATAATTGTATTTAACGCGCATTTGATATTTACCTGGTAAAAATGATTTTTTGAAATATGTATATCCTGTTCCAATTCTTGGATCGTTACCATACCAATCAGATAGCCACATTGTAAGATATTTTGTTTCTCCAGGTAGTAATTTACTTCCCTTTGATAAAAAATCTTTCATTACAACATTGTAATTTTCAACTTTTTTTAATCTTTTATTAAGTTCATCTAATACTTGAATATCTACTCTTGTTGCCTCCTGTGAAAATACTGGTTCTTCAATATAGATTGCCGAAACACCTATGTTTTTTATTTCCAATAAAACTACTATTACTTCCCCTTCCAGATATTCCTCTTTATCAAGTATGGTTCTTAATTCCATTTCTTGGCTATATGTTTTCACATAAAGGAAGAAGAGAATAAAAAAACAAATAATTATATTTTTCATCATTTTCTCCTAAAATTTCCTTGGCTGTCAAGAACCATGAGTCTGTCCGAGAACTAGTATTGCAAGAATAAAAATCCAATAAGAGGGGGTTATAAATTATTTAAATGCAATATTGTGAAAATTAATTTAACAAATCTAAGTTCTCGGACAGACTCCCATTCCTTGACAGAATTGTTCATCCCGCTAGCGGGATTATGTTCACAAAACTATTGGATTGAATTTCGCATCCACAATTATAAAAACTCGTCTATCTCTCGATCCAGCTTGATCTTCCGGTCTTAAAGTTTGGCGCAGTAATAATGAAAGGATAATCTTTAATTACCGTGCTGTTCCAGCTATCTGTATTATCGGAAAGATCCTGTCCCTGCCAGCTTTCATCACTTAATATTTCAAGAGTGGAATTACCTGTTTCAATTTGCGAGATTAAATTAAATCCTGCAGAACCGGTGCGGTTGTAATTCTTAACTTCAACAACAATTTCGTTTTCACCTTTCTTCAGATATTTTGCAATATCAAGAAATTTAATTCTTTTATACTCACTCCAAAGCGAAAGAGAGCGTCTTGCATAAACTTCGTCAACAAAATTTCCGTTGATGTAAAGTTTAGCATACGTATCCCCCAAAAGCTGAAGATGTGCTGTTTGCGGAATTTCTGATATTGTAAAATTCTTTTTGAATCGTGCCGACCTGGAAAAGGTTGTATCGCCAGTTTTAACATAAATCCATTTGCTGGCTAACTGCGGATTCTTTAATTCACCATCTGTTACTTGGTTTTTTGTTTCTTCAAAGTAACTAATAAGCCGGTTGAATTTATCTTCAATCATCCAAAGATTTTCCGGCTTGTAATACTTCAACCAGATAAATTTATATTCATCTTTTAATTTTTTAAGCGAAGAAACATTCTGGTCAATCATTTCTTTTAATTCTTCCGAATTCTTCTGTTTGTTAAGCATAAACTCATTTAATTTTATTTGAGTTTGCAATTTATCTTTATACCAGTAATCGAATTGAACCAGAAACTCCAGGATGATTAATTGATCTAAATTATTTTTAACTACGGAATGTAAATCAGTCAGTTCCTTTTCGCACTTAGGTAGAATGGTTTTGATTGATGCAATTTTTTCATCAGGTTGCATTTTAGCTTCCCACCAATTTTGAGTCCGTAATGGAAGCAGCGGATGCCGCCATGCTTCGTGCCATACAATATAACTTGCGGGATTAGTAAACGTTTTATAAATGCTGGTTAATCGTGGATCATCAGTACCGAAGAAATCATAAAGAAAGTCATGGTAAAATTTATCTTCATCGCTGGCTTTATAATTCCATGCACATTGAGCAGACCAGGCATAACCAAAGTAGTTCAATTCTTTAAATGTTTCTGCGCCATAATCTCCCCAGTTGGAGTTTATTATTCCGGTAGAACTATTTTCAAGTCCTGCCATAATAATATTTTTAATATTCGGAATAGCGTTTGCCTGAACTGGAAAAGTTGTTTGAAAATTCCAGACCGAGGGAGAAACATAATATTCAAATCCCGCTTCCTGAAAAATTTTTGTAGAAGGATAATCACCATCAGGACGGTAATGCCAGTCAATAACAATTATATCTTTCGGTAGTTCTTTAAGATTGTCTTTATGATTCAGGAGTTCGTCGCCATACATTATAACTTTTTTGCCATACTTCTTAACAATTGCATACACTTTTTTATAATGTTCCAGGTGAACCTTACCCAAACTGGATTGATCTACAAGATATTTACTATATCCTAATCCAACATCGTGACTTTCATCTGCTCCCATATTAAAATATTCTGAAGGAAATAGCTCAAAAACTTCCTTCAACATATTTTCAAGAAAAATGTAAGTCGAATCATTCGAAACATTCAAGCAAGCCGCACCGGGGAACTCGGCGTATTTCAAATATTCCTTTTGCGAAAGAATATTTTCATAATGCCCAAGTGTTTGGAAAATTGGAATGATCTCAACAAAATTTTCAGAGGCAAAGTTAACCAATTCCTTAATTTCATCTTTTGTTAACGCACCTCTTCCTTTTCCAATTGATGGATAAGATTCGAATTGAATCATATCTTCGATGTACGGCATATAAACGTTCATCTTATAACGGGCAAGAAAAGAAATTATCTTTTTAAAATTATCCAGTGTAGAAACCTGTCCGCGGCTTATGTCGTCGGAAATTCCTCTCACCTTCATATCGGACCAATCAATTATTTGTATTGCGCTAAGTGGATTTTTACCGGCTTTCTCCAGCAACTGGATTAAACTCATTGTTCCGTAAAATATTCCTTTCGGTGTGGGCGCTTGAACAGTTATACCCTTTTCATCAATCACTAATAAATAACTTTCATCTAATTTTCCGGCAGGAATTATATTTTTAACCTGGTCCGGGAAATCAGATTGATTTAGAATAATATTTTTTTCTTCATTGCGGCTCTGTTCTATTTGCGCATTAATACCTGCAGATTCCATTAATGTCTTCCGGATCTTTACTGCGGAAAAATTATTCACGTCCTGTTTTTCTCCCTTCAAAATAATTTTGATGTTTGAAGTAAGATTAAAGTAACCTGCCGCGTTATTAACAATTTGCGGGGTTGGAACTATCGGTAAACTCATTTCTTCACCTTTTACAAATTGGGAAGTAACAATTAAAAACAAAATTAGTATCCAAGAATTTTTCATGCTAATTACTCCAGCAAAAAATGATAAGAGTTTATATTTTTCTGTAACTTTTTATTTAATGAAGGTAAAATAAACAATTGATGTTGCTATATTCAAGAAAATACTTACCTAAATTGGCAACAACTAAAATAGTTGGGTGAAAGGGAATTCAATTCAAGACGGCAATAATTGTTCAATTGCTAAATTGTTATTTGCAATTATCTTTGGCTTTATCAAGTTGTGGCATTAGGTTAAGTATTTCTAAAATTTCCCGCCAATTTTTACGGGGAAATATTTAAATGATGTTTTTTTTAAGAACCAAAATTAATGTAAATTTATGACTACAAAATGAAAGCTAACTAATAATACCATAAACTAAGTTTTTAACCATTTTAAAAATGTAAAAGGTGAGTCCGATGACAAAGAAAATTTACATCCCGTTTTTACTCCTTCTATCAATTGCTATAATGTGGGGATGCGGAAAAGGAAAAACATCAATTACATTAGCGGGTTCTACGGCTTTTCAGCCATTTGCAGAAAAACTTGCAGACGAATACATGAAAATCAACAATAACATTAATATAACTGTTCAAGGCGGCGGCTCGGCAGTGGGTATTCAATCCGCAAATTCCGGTGCGGCAGAAATTGGAATGGCGGATTTGGTTGTGTTACCCGCTGAAGCGAAAGCCTTAACCGCAACTGCTGTTGCACAGGATGGAATTGCCATGGTGGTTAATCCAAAAAATAAAATTACCGATCTAACTACCGATCAGGTGCGCGATATTTTTAATGGTAAAATTTCCAATTGGAAAGAAGTTGGTGGTGATGATATTCCAATTACAGTTGTGTCGCGAGAAGCTGGCTCAGGAACAAGATCATCGTTTGAGCAGATTGTTAAAGATGTAATTCTAAAAAAAGAAGCGTTGATTCAGGATTCCAACGGTACTATTCGTGAGACCGTAGCAAATGACGCAAACTCAATTGGGTATCTTTCTCATGGTTTGATTAACGAAAAAATCAAAGCTCTTAGAGTTGACGGACAGGAATGTACATCAGAATCAATTCTTTCCGGAAATTATAAATTAGTAAGACCAATATATCTTCTTGTTAAAGGAAGCCTTCAAGGTGAAATAAAGAATTTCATCGATTACATTCTTTCTGCTGAAGGACAGCAAACCATTAAATCAAGTGGTCTTTTACCAATCAAATAATATGATTTTTATCTACCCGGGTATTTGATGAAGTTGATTGGTGAAAAAGGAGTAAAACGAATTCTGATGGCAACTGCTTTTTCAGCAATTTCCGCACTGCTGTTGATTGCTCTGTTTATCATCAATGAAGGTTTACCATTTATCTTCCGGTATGGTATAAAGGATTTTCTATTTTCATCTGAATGGCAGCCACAGTTAGGTAAATTCGGTATCTATCCCATGATTGCGGCTTCATTATGGGTTACTTTTGGTGCAATGATAGTTGGTGCACCATTAGGAGTTGCCGGAGCATTATTCCTTAGTGAATATGTTCCGCGTTCAGTAATGCGAATTGTTAAACCAATAATTGAACTCCTGGCAGCTATTCCATCGGTCGTTTATGGATTTATTGGAGTGATGGTACTTGCTCCGCTTATCCGAAACTATTTTGGAGGACCAGGTCTCTCGCTTTTAGCAGGTTCCATCATCCTGGGGATTATGATTCTTCCAACTGTTATCAGCATTTCAATCGATTCAATTTTAGCTGTTCCGCAATCCTACCGGGAAGGTTCATTAGCACTTGGCGCTACAACATGGCAAACCATTCATATGGTTACAATCAGAGCGTCTAAGTCTGGAATTATCGCAAGTATTATTCTTGGAATGGGTCGTGCCATTGGCGAAACGATGGCTGTAATTATGGTCGCAGGAAATTCTGTAAACTTTCCGCATTCAGCTTTAGATTCTGTAAGAACATTAACGGCAAATATTGCTTTAGAGATGAGCTTTGCCACTGGTGTCCATCGCGAAGCCCTGTTTGCAACCGGAGTTGTTTTATTTGTTGGAATAATAATACTTAACTCGATAGCCAGTGTTGCATTAAGAAAGAGGCTGGTAAAGAAATGAGAATTCACCCGCGATATACACAAAGAGGTGCTGTTGCTATTTTGGGCGGAGCAACTGTCTTAACGCTGATGATTTTAATTTTCATCATCTTCTTTATTTTGGAGAAAGGTTTACCCGTCATCAGCCTAAAGTTTCTAACTAGTAATCCAGAGGAGATGGGCAGAGCCGGTGGAATTTTTCCAACCTTACTGGGTACTATTTTATTGCCGTTACTGGCAATTATTATTGCTACTCCACTTGGAATTTTCACCTCGGTATATCTTTCTGAATATACCAGAGAAACAAGAGCAACTAAAATTATTCGCTTCGGAACAGATTGCCTTGCCGGCATTCCATCAATCATTTTTGGTTTATTTGGATATATCTTTTTTGTAATTACGCTTGGATTCGGATGGTCTATTCTTTCCGGCGGATTAACATTAGCTGTAATGATTTTGCCAACAATTATTCGTACTTCGGAAGAAGCGATAAGAGCAGTACCAAAATCTTACCGCGAAGTAAGTTTTTCTTTGGGCGCTACAAGCTGGCAGACAGTTAAAAAAGTTATTTTACCAAATGCCTTACCCGGCATTGTAACTGGAATTATGTTAAGCATTGGTCGCTCTATTGGTGAAACTGCTGCGGTGATATTTACAGCAGGCTCATCGTTACGAATTCCCACTTCACTTCTCGATTCAACCCGAACGATGGCGGTTCACTTTTACATTTTGGCGCGGGAAGGTATTTCTTCAGAAAACGCATACGGTACTGCCGCCGCACTTATAATTGCTGTGCTTTTAGTTAATCTTACTGCTTACTGGTTAATGAACCGGTTCATTGCAAAGAGAAGTTAAATTTATTGGTTATTTGATGAGTACAAAATTCAACATACAAGATCTTAATTTTTATTTTAACAAAGAGAAAGTTTTAAAACAAATTACCTTTGAGATTCCCTCGAATAATATTTTGGGAATCATAGGTCCAGCCGGTTCCGGCAAAACTACTTTTTTGCGCGCGTTAAACCGCATGAATGATCTGGAAACTGGCTCACGAATAGAAGGCAAAATTCAATTAGATGGAATAGATATTTATCAACCGGATTACGATGTGGTTGCATTACGGAAAAAGGTTGGGATGGTCTTTGCAATGCCGGTTCCTCTGCCGATGAGTATTTTTGAAAACGTTGTTTATGGTCCAAGGTTATCCGGCATTAACGATAAAAAACTGTTAGAAGAACTGGTGGAAAAAAGTTTAACAGCGGCTTACCTTTGGGATGAAGTTAAAGACAGATTGAAGACATCGGGAATGCGGCTTTCCGGCGGGCAACAGCAACGGCTTTGTCTTGCACGTGTACTTGCAATGGAACCCGATGTAATTCTTCTTGATGAACCTTGCTCTGGTTTAGATCCAATTTCTACAGCTAAGATTGAAGATGCTTTAACTGTATTAAAACATGAATACACAATAATTTTAGTTACAAACAATACAAAGCAAGCCGCAAGAGTATCTGATAATACAGCTTTTTTTCTAATGGGAGAATTAATTGAAATTGGAATAACCAGGCAAATTTTTACTGCACCAAAGAAAACAGAAACAAATGATTACATCACCGGAAGATTTGGATAAGTATGGATAGTTTATTAGCACCTACAAATAAAATTGAAGTAAGCAACCTGGATTTATACTACGGTAAATTCCAGGCTTTAATATCCGTTGATCTCTCAGTTCAGAAAAATATAATTACAGCTCTGATCGGTCCTTCCGGTTGTGGTAAATCAACATTGCTGCGCTGTCTGAACAGAATGAACGATTTGATCAACGGAGTTAAAATAACCGGTAGTGTTCTTCTGGATGATACTGATATTTATAATTCATCATTGGAAGTAACTGAACTAAGAACAAGAGTTGGTATGGTTTTCCAGCGACCGAATCCTTTTCCTCTCTCGATATATAATAATGTAGTTTATGGTTTAAAAGTGGCTGGAGTCCGAAACAAAAATAAATTAAATGAAATTGCAGAAAAAAGTTTAAACGGTGCCTGGCTTTGGGATCAGGTTAAAGATAAACTTGATCAATCTGCTTTGGAATTGCCATTAGATCAACAGCAGCGCTTGTGTGTTGCAAGATTATTAGCTGTGCAGCCGGAAGTTATTTTGATGGATGAACCATGCTCGGCGTTGGATCCAATTGCAACAATGAAAATTGAAGAACTGATGATTGAATTAAAGAAGAATTATACAATCGTAATTGTAACGCATAATATGCAGCAGGCATCGCGGGTTTCCGATTATACGGGATATATGTTATTAGGTAAGATGATTGAATTCAACAACACAAAAAATATTTTTACCAGACCAGCCCAAAAGCTAACCGAAGATTATATTTCCGGTAAATACGGATAAAGCGAATTTCACTTTTATCTCAATCCTAATCTTGACCTTACTAAGTTACAAATTTTTATTAAAAGAGCAGGATTAAGATTTTGGTCCAGATTCCTTAAATAAATACTTGGTAAAGTTAATTATTTAACCAACAATTCCATGATGTTCTTTAAGATAACGAAGTTGTGGCTAAGGCGCAGCCCAGAACTACAATGCAGACTTGTTAATTAAATTTTTAATTAGAACAAACTTTCTTCCACAAACTATGCTACACAACAAAGCCGAAACGGAAGAACTTGTTAGGTGCATTTATTATTGTTAAAAGAGTTCTGCTTGTATTGGGACTAAATTCTTATTTGATATCTTTTCTAGAATATTTTCAAACATTTGTATAGTAATTTGTTCACAAAGGTTATTATAGTTTGTTCTAGTTAATTGCTCAAAATAGGTGAAGGGGATATTATTCAAGATTGCGACAAGATCAATTCTCATCAAAATATCTTTTGTAATAACTCTTTTAGAATCAAAAAATATTAGAGAGTTAAAAAATTCTTGTGTGGTTTCGTGATTCAATGCTAGAAGGATTATAATTGCGTCAATGATATTATCAAAACCAATGAAATAGCAAGTATCATCTAACATAATAGTTCTATTATTTAAAGGAAGTATAAGTGAAAATTTGGTCTGTTTGTATAAACCAGAAATTGCAACTTTATATTTATAAAATGAATACTCGCCTATTCCGAAAATCGAGAAGGAAGTTTTATCTTTATAAATTTTTGATTTTCTCGCATCAAAGTATTCTTTATTACTTTCTAAGTATGTAAACGTTTGAGGATATTTTTCAGCAATATAAGATGTGTCTTCTCCTATTTTTTTCTGAGTTATAATAGTATACTTTCGTGTTGTATCAATTACATCTTTATTAAGGTCAGAACTTTTCAGCAATCCATAAACTAAATCTTCTTCAAGAAAAACTTCTTCATTATTTTGGTTAAGGAAATGATTATTAATTTTTTCTAATTCCATTATTTTGGAGCAATCGTGTTTTACTCCTTGTCGCCAAACCAAAGTAGATTTACCATCATATTTTTTATATCTGTGATATGTGTTGATGCTAGATACAAATTTACCATCCACATAGCCAAAATAATCTTTTGATTTACCGTTAGTATCATAAATTGAAGAACGAAGACATTGATATTCAGGTTCAGAATTTAATCTACAGTAAAATAAAGAAGCATCGGCAGAAACATTAAATTCTTTTTTGGCGTCTATACTTAGTTGTGAGATGTTGCTAATTCTAAATCTATTATAGTTCTGATCATTAATAAGGTTTTTTACAACAATGTTCTTGAGTAAAAATGCAAATTCACCATTGACATTTGAAAAGGCTTTCAACAACATTAAGCTAATATATTCAGCAATATCAAAATTGCCTTTCCCGGTTATTGCCTCAAATCCATTATGCCCTTTAAAATTTGATTTCTTCGGTAAATTATCAGAATTAAGTATTCCTAATTGAGTATTTGTAACCCAGGGAGGATTTCCTACAATGAGTAGCAAATCATTGTTGTCTAATTTAACTATCTCGTTTAATTGCAGATCGAAAATATTTTGATGTAAATATTCAATGTGAGGAACGGTTCTGTCTGTTGAGTTCAGAAAATGATCTAAAATGTTAAACTTAGAAATCCAAATATATGGTTTGTAGATTTCTATGCAGTAGAATTTTATAAAAGTAGTTGTTTGTTTTAAAACTGCTAGTATGAAATTTCCCTTTCCGCAAGTTGGTTCAAGAATAACAGTAGGGATAAATTTATTTTCTAAAATTCTACGTATTACTAGGTCAGCCAATGATTTAGGTGTTTGAAAATCACCATACTCAATTCGACTATCATCTTTTACTAAATTTTGATGGGATTTGAGTCTGTTTTTAACTTTCAAAAAATCTTCATCGGAAGGGAAAAAATCCTTTATACCACAAACTGAATATATTTTCTCATTCGCATTTTGATAATTTTGTTCTAAATATATGTTCTCCTCAAAAAAACTATAAATTTTGGAACTTATTGATATCTTATTCATTTCCATTAACTTTATCTACTATCCTTATAATTCCGTCAACTTTGTCTTTTAGCATAACAATTCTACCATATTGCAATCGCCATTGCAAGGCATTGCTTATGGTAAGATATCCTTGGACCGGAGTGTTTTTAAGTATTTCTTCAGCTAATTGATTTAACGTTATTTCATCAGCCGGTATGTTTCTATCCATAAGATAACCAATTATGTCATCTGAGTTTGCTTTATTTTCAATCATCTGCCGTAATGATAATGTTGTTTGATAATCTGCCGTTCTTTCTTTTTTAATAAACGTACAACTTACGAAATCTAGTTTTGCAACTTTGTTAATCGGATCATCTTTCTTATCATATATGAACACCAAAATATTATATCCAAGACCGTAAATTTTTTGTTTTGCAAATTTAAATGGGCAAGATGATTGAGGTTGTTTAATCGAAGTTACTTTTATATCAGTGTAAATTTCTTCAGAAGGAAAATCAATTCCATTAGCGGAAGAACCTTTTGTGTAGATGTACTTCTCATCTAAATAATTACCAAACTTATGCTCAATAAAAGTTCCTACAGCTTTACCATCCGTTACACCATACAGGTCTGCGTTATCATAATTTGACTCTTGATTGCAAAATAATTTCGCTTCTTCAATAAGTTTTTCTATTGTCAATTTTTCTTTCATCTTTTCCTCAATATTCTATAGATTATTCGTGTATTAAAATACAATTATTTAGTAAAAAATGTTTCTATTAATTGTGCATCTAACATTATTCTAAGTCGGCATTAATTGCAAACTTGTAATTGCAATTGATTAAAGCCGTGTTTAATATTGCATTTAGAAAATCTTGTAATGCAATTTTCAAATAATTTGGAGTATACTCATGGACCACAATTTAATCACCACAGCATTTGCCATTGATGGTTACCGTGTAAAACAAAACCTTGGGGTTGTTAAAGGTATAGTTGTTCGTTCAAGATCAATATTCGGAACAATAGGCGCCGGGCTTCAAACGCTTTTTGGTGGAAACATCACTCTTCTTACAGAACTTTGCGAAAAAACACGCCGGGATTCTTTTGAGATGATGCTTAAACATGCCGAAGAAATCGGGGCGAACAGCGTTATAGGTTTCCGGTATGATGCAAATGAAGTAATGTCCGGAGTTACAGAAGTTCTTGCCTATGGAACAGCGGTGGTTTTGGAAAAAATGTAGAATGTATAATTCATAATGTATAATGAGGATAAATTTTTCCTCATTATACATTTTACATTCTTCATTATAAAATCATTTCAACAGTATCATCTTTCTTGTCTGAACAAATGAAGCGGTTTTTATTTGATAAAAATATATACCATTCGAAAGTTTACTTGCATCAAAATCCACCCGATAACTTCCTGCAGGTTTTTCTTCATTAACAAGAGTAGCTATTTCGTTTCCTAGTATGTCAAATACTTTCAACGTTACATTACTCGTAATTCCTAATTCGTAATTTATAATTGTAACTGGATTAAACGGGTTAGGATAATTCTGTTCAAGTTTGAAATCATATTTTTCAATTTCATTTTGGACTGATGTTTCAACTTCAAAAGATGCGGTTATTTCGGAATCCCCTGAAATAACAACAGCAATTGAATCTGAAGTTGAGTTTGTAACTCCGCTCCAGCCAGTAAACTTATATCCCGCATTTGGAACGACCTTAAGGTGAATTGGAATTTCTTTGAAGAAGATACCAGTAAAATTTCCATCTTTAACTTCAACTGTGTTAACAAAGATTTTTCCTTTGTTCAATTCAGGATTTTTTATTGCAAGGTTAGCTGTTCCCGAGATACCAAATTTATTTTTTAAATGATCAATCACAAAGCCTGATCGCTTCTCAGCAAATTCATATACAATGTTTAACTGGCTTTCCCAGGTAGGTCCGAAAGACATCGATTCTGGCCACATAGCTTTATGTCTGGGAACTTCTTTGGCAACAACTGCAATTATGCTATCGATAATAGGTTTCAGTCTTTCTGCTTTGAAAGTTGTATTCATGTACATTGCAAACCGCTGTACAAAATCATTTTTGAAATCTGTGTTTGATAAAAGTGTTCGCAGCAAATATGTAGACCAGGGTGGATTTGCATAATAAGTTTCCACCGGAGAGGTTGCGTTTTCCAATGAGTTGCTGTTGTACTGCCCCTGCTGGTGGGCGCCAAATCCCAAATCAGTATCGAACAAAATCCACCGCCATTTTGCACCCGGTTTTTGTGGACGCCAGTATTTTATATTTCCACCGGGCCAATCAATATTAGCATAATAAATTTCCGCAATCTGGTAATTGATATAATTATCAACATCCATCTGAGTTTTAACATATTCATAATTGGCGGATTGTTTAATATCGTTAGACTTTATAAAACTGATGAGGTTTTTATAGTGATCGGCTTTACCGTTTTTCACGTCGGCATTATCAACCAGAATATCAACGCTATCCGGATTAATTCCAAAATTCGATTCCAGATAATGCTCGTTATGTTTTTCTCTTATATCGTGGATTCCCCAATACTCTCCGTTTAAAAAAACAATTGCTGGACGATACGCTTGTCTTTCAATATCCATCTGACCTATTAAGATTGTGTGCATAAGTCCATCGCGGATTAGCGTACGCCACCAATCCTGCCCGGTATTCCTAAGCAAAATATTATTTACACTTTGCATCGGTTTATCTTTGAAAATATTGTACTTAATCTTGCTGGTTCCATAATCACTCCTGGCATAAATAGCTAAAGATTTCTCAGGATATTTTCTTGTGCAGCCGCCACCTATTTTCATTCCCGCATCAAGATTAAAACCAGGCGTTCCGCCGTCTTCAAAAAATTCCAGACTAATCGGTCTCTCCCAATCGCGGTTCCAATTACGCGGGGAGTTTACACAATAACCGGAAACACCATTAGTGCCTACAACATAAATTCCAATTTTATCATCCCAAAAATTTTTAGGATCAGTTGCAATCGAAACAACCGGCAATGTTGTCTGCTCATTTATAAAATATGTTTTAGTAACCACTTCACTTGGAATACAATCCTGTTTTGTTGCAAATGCACGCACAACTGTTGTTTTGGTAAGATCAATTGGTAAAGAAAAGTTAGTAGAAGAATCTGTAGGTAATGCACCATCAAGAGTATATTTAATTTCAGCAGTTGGATCTTCGCAGGTAAGCAAAAGCGTTTGCTGCATTGGATAAAATCCTCTCTGAATAGAAAAATGTGGTTTTGGAATTACATCAAGTGAGCCGCTTAAATTCTTAGATCTTGGTGTGGGATGATCGAAATAAAACAAATTCAAATCCCCATCCGGAAACCGACCATAAGAAATATCTGCACTCATCGAATCATATTTTACTTCATCCACTGCTTTCAATTCATAATCAAAAAGTGCAATCTCCTCTTTCTCTTTAGATAAATTAAAATTAGTATGGTTGAGTGTATCTTTACCGTCCGCCCAGAACAAAACAAAAGCCTTTGGAGCAACTATAAGATCAAACTTAATTTTCCACATAGATGGATTTAAAGTATTATCTGTCAGATAAAAACCATTTAAGTTTATTGCTGATTCTCCTCCGTTATAAAGTTCAATCCAATCAGAATATTCATTAAAGTCTTCATCAAGAATTGTTCTGGAGTTTGAAGCCATAAATTCATTTATGTAAATTTTATATAAATTCCCTTGCCCATTAAAATTATTATGTAGAATCAGCAACAAAATAGGTACTATCAAAATATACTTTTTCATTACACTCCGGATTTTGCCCGCTTTTGTGCAAAAATAGTTGTTTGTTCAAAAAATATTTGCATTCACAGGCTCAAACTAAATAAAAATTACCTCTCTTTCATATTAAATTTGGTGTAATAAAGACGCTGCTGGCTTTGGAAAAAAAATAAATAAAAATTCCATCTTGACTTTAACATTTATTTTCGATATTAACGTTTCAAAAATTTCCTCATTTAAAAAACACAAGGAGGTTTCAATCTAATGGAAAGATCAGAAGTAGAAGCGAGAGTTAAAAAAGTAATTGGCAATGTGTTAAAAATTAATCCGGATACTATTTCATCAACAGCAAACTTTGTATTCGATCTTGGTGCTGACTCGATGCAAAGCCTTCAGCTTATTGCCGGTTTTGAAGAGGAGTTTGATGTTCAAATGGATGAAGATAAAGCTCTTGAAGTTCAATCTGTTGCGGACGCAGTGGATTTTCTTAAATCTTTAGTTGAAGCGAAGGGGTAAATATGCCTCAAAGAACTATTAAAACACGCGAGCAGGTAGATAGAATTTTTTATCCACAATCAATTGCTGTTGTTGGAACAAATAAAGTTAAAGGAACCGTTCCGGCTGATATATTTATGAACATCGTTAAAGATGATTTCCAGGGAATAATTTATCCTGTTGCACCAGGCGAACGTTTTGTTGCCGGAATAAAAGCATACAAATACGTGGTTGATATTGAGGATCCGGTCGATCTTGGAGTGCTTGTATTTCCAAGCTCGGTTTGCCACATGGCAATGGAGCAGTGCGGGCAGAAAGGTATCAAATCGATGATAATTATTTCTGCTGGATTTAAGGAGGTAGGCAGCGCAGGATTAGTACGCGAAAAGCAAATACAAGCAATTGCCGATAAATATGGAATTTCATTTATCGGTCCTAACTGTCTTGGAGTAATAAACACCGATCCAAAATGTAAGATGAACGCCTCCTTTGCACGGCAAATGCCGGAAGAAGGTAATATTGCCTTCATTTCTCAAAGTGGTGCGTTATGTACTGCTGTACTCGATTACGCAAGAGCAAAGCATATTGGTTTTTCCAAATTTGTTAGCTTTGGCAACAAAGCAGATATAAACGAGATCGATTTACTTTATTACTTAAAAGATGATCCGCAAACAAAAGTTATTCTTCTTTACCTTGAAGAAGTAAGTGATGCAGCAGCTTTAATGGATGTTGCGAGGGAAATTATTACGGAAACCGGCAAACCGGTTCTTGCCCTAAAATCAGGAAGAACCACTGAAGGTGCTTCTGCGGCAGCTTCACATACCGGTTCACTTGCAGGAAGTGATGAAGCCTGCGATGCCGCTTTTTCCCAGGCTGGCATAATCCGCTGTACTGATATTGAGGAAATGTTTAACACAGCAATTGCATTTGCATATCAACCATTACCGCAAGGAAACCGAATAGCAATTATTACTAACGCTGGCGGACCCGGAGTTCTAACTACAGATATGGCAATTAAGGAAGGATTGAAACTTTCAAAATTTTCAGATGAAACAACAAGAACTTTTAAGTTAAGTCTTCCTAAAACTGCAAACATTAAAAATCCAGTTGATGTCATCGGTGATGCTCGTGCAGATCGGTACAATGTTGCTTTAACAGCATCTTTAAAAGATCCAAATGTGGATGGAGTTATGGTTATTCTAACTCCACAATCTATGACTGATATCAAGACAATTGCGGAAGAAATTGCAAACATTGCCGGACAATCCAATAAACCAATACTAACTTCCTTTATGGGCGAAGTTGATGTAGCGGTTGGAATCGATATACTTCAAAGAAGAAATATTCCGCATTACCAGCTTCCTGAAAATATGTGCAGAGCTTTTGCCCGCACCTATCGTTTTAAAACAGAACTAAAAAAAGAGCATATGGAGATTGTAAATTTTAGCGATGTTGATAAAGTAAAAGCTCATTCAATTTTGGATGAAGCCATTAAAGCCGGCAGAAACTATCTTCCGGAAGCGGAAGCAGAGGAAGTGCTTAAGGCATATAACTTTCCTTTAATTCCCGGTGGATTAGCGCAAAGTGCGGAAGAAGCAGTTGCAATTGCAGAAAAAATTGGCTACCCCGTAGTAATGAAAATTATTTCTGATGATGTTGTCCACAAGTTTGATATAGGTGGAGTCAGATTAAATATAATTGGCAATGAAGATGCCGAGAATGCTTTCCGCTTCATAAAGGAAAATGTTTCGAATGTTAAACCAAATGCAATTATTAAAGGTATTTTCGTTCAGAAGATGATAAGGAACGGCGAGGAAGTTATTCTTGGGCTTAAAAGAGACCCGGCTTTTGGTCCTGTAATTATGTTTGGACTTGGTGGAATTTTTGTTGAAGTATTTAAAGATGTTAGTTTTCGAATCGCACCAGTTTTCAAAGATTCTATAGCTGATATGGTTCGCCAGATTAAATCGTATCCACTATTAGCAGGCGCCAGAGGAAGGGTTGAGAAAGACATTGAAGCCATCGAAATTTGCATTCAAAGACTTTCACAGCTTGCAGCAGAATGCCCGCAGATTAAAGAGCTGGATATAAATCCTTTGCTTGTCCTAAACAAGGGAAGCGGTTGTTATGTAGCAGACACAAAGATTATGCTGTAATTATAGACTAATAAAATTGTTATTAGATGTATTGGTCACCTTAGTCTATTTAAATTTTAAAATTAGTTAAGGAGATTTTTTATGAGAATTATAATTCACGATAACTACCAGGCACTTAGCAAATGGACTGCATATTATATTGCAAAGAGAATCAGTGATTTTAATCCTACTCCTGAAAAACCATTTGTGCTTGGGCTTCCTTCCGGAACCTCGCCTCTTGGCACTTTCCAACAGATTGTAAATCTGCATGAAGAAGGAAAAATATCTTTCCAAAATGTAATTACATTTAATATGGATGAGTACGTTAAATGCCCTGAAGATAATCCCGGGAGTTACCATTACATGATGTATTCAAATTTGTTTAATCATATCGATATTCCGCGCGAGAATATTAATATGCTAAATGGCAATGCTTCCGATCTTGAGAAAGAATGTTCTGAATACGAAGAAAAAATTATTTCTTCAGGCGGAATTAATCTTTTCTTTTGTGGCATTGGACCGGATGGACACATTGCCTTTAACGAACCTGGTTCATCGCTTTCTTCAAGAACCAGGATTAAAACACTTACTTATGAAAACATCCTTGCCAACTCTCAATTTTTTAAGAATGATATTTCTAAAGTTCCTAAGCTTGCTTTAACAGTTGGGATAGGAACAGTAATGGATGCGGAAGAAGTTCTTGTGGTTGCTGGTGGTCATTCAAAAACCAGGGCGCTTCAGAAAGCTGTGGAAGAAGGTGTTAATCATATGTGGAATATCTCGGCACTTCAGCTTCATAAAAAAGGAATTATTGTTTGCGATGAAGAAGCTACATACGAATTGAAGGTGGGAACAGTAAAATATTTTAAGGAGATTGAAAAAGAAGCAATTGAAAATTTGCCGGAATTGTAAGCTAAACTTTAATATTAATTGTAAATAAAATATTACTTCCAATGAACTGTGGCGAGAATCAGTTGGATCCAATTGAACTTCCAACGCAGTTCATTCCGAATTTTATTTTTTAATTCAGAACCAATAGCAGGATAAATTTATGAACTTCAGAAATCTTACCGAATCAGAAATCAAAACACTAACAAATCAAGGTTGCTCTGCAACAGAATGGACAAAAATTCAGGTTAAAGAAAAATTTCTTCCGGAAAGAATACGGAACGTAAACTTTAGCGGAGAAAATTTTTTAGGAGAATTCCAAAAGACAATTTCATTCGCCAGTGGTTTAGAAAAACTTTCCGGAATTTATAACTGTTCTGTTCATAACTGCACAATCGGAGATGATGTTTATCTTTCCAACATTTGCACACTGGCAAACTATGAAATAGAAAAGAATGTCGTTGTTGAAAATGTTCAAACATTAGTTGTTACCGGCAAAAGTAGTTTTGGCAATGGGGTTGAATTAGAAATTCTTAACGAAGGCGGCGGGCGCGGATTAAAAATCTATGAATCGCTGTCATCACAAATTGCCTACCTTATGGTTCTTTACAGACATGATAAGAAACTTGTTGAAAATCTTGAAAGGATGATTGAAGAATTTGTTGCTGGTAAAACTTCCACAAAAGGAATTCTTAAGGAAGGCTGCAAAATTAATAACTGCGTTTCAATTACGAATGTAAATGTTGGAGCATTTGCATCTTTAACCGGCGCAAACAAATTAGAGAATGGTACGATTGTAAGCAAAGCAGAAGCACCAACTTCTGTTGGAACTGGTGTACTGGCAAAGGATTTCATCATTCACACCGGAACAAAAATAGACAGCTTTGTAATGCTGGATAAATGTTTTGTTGGACAGGGCGTTACTTTGGGGAAACAATACTCGGCGGAAAACTCAGCCTTCTTTGCCAACTGCGAAGGATTCCATGGTGAAGCCGTGGCATTGTTTGCTGGTCCTTATACTGTTACACATCACAAATCAACATTAATGATTGCCGGATTGTTTTCTTTCTTTAATGCGGGAAGCGGGACAAATCAAAGTAACCATATGTACAAACTTGGACCATTGCATCAGGGAATACTTGAACGCGGTTCTAAAACTGGTTCATTCAGTTATATGCTTTGGGAAAGCAGGGTCGGCGCTTTCTCCGCTGTAATCGGAAAGCATTACACAAATTTTGATTGCACAAATTTTCCATTCTCATACATCAACGAGGAAAATGGAAAAACAGTTCTAACTCCTGCAATGAATCTGCTTACTGTTGGGACGAAACGCGACAGCGAAAAATGGCCTGCGAGAGATAGACGAAAAGATTCTGAAAAACTCGACTTGATTCATTTCGATTTATTCAGCCCGTTCACCGTTGGAAAGATGGTAAAAGCAAATAAGATCCTTCAAGAGTTATATGAAAAGGCTTCAAAGGAGCAAGAGTATGTTTCTTATGGCGGATTGCACATTAACCGGTTAATGCTTAGAACCAGCACTAAATATTACGAAATGGGAATTAAGATTTTTATGGGCAAGTGCCTGATGGCAAAATTGAATGGTGTTGCCCCGGTCTTGAAGATTGAAGAATTGAAATTAAAGCTGTCAGAAAATGTAACAGAAAATATTTCTGATTGGGTGGATGTTTCCGGATTGCTTGCACCTTCAACGGTTATTCAAAATCTTCTTGCGGAAATTGCAGATGCAAAAGTAATAAATGTTGATGAGTTACAGAGCCGGCTAAAATTAATTTTCAACAATTATAATGAAGCTGAATGGAATTGGGGATTGAAGTTAATCGAAGCCCGGCTTGGAATTAAGTTGAATGAAATGACACAAAAACATTTTGTGCAAATCATAAGCGATTGGAAAGACAATTCAATTAAGTTGAACAACATGATCGCTAAGGATGCACAGCGGGAATTTGATGCATTATCAAAAATTGGGTTTGGTATTGATGGAACTGATGAAGAAAAAGACAAAGATTTTGAAGCAGTCCGCGGTACTTATGAAGGAAACAAATTCGTAAAACAATTAGCTTCTGAAAATAAATCTAATGAAGAAAAAGCCGCAAGCTTAATTAAGATGATTGAAGAATTGAACTAGTGTTACGTCTTTTGGCACCTTGGAAAAAATAGCAGGCTGAAACCGTGCTTCAGCCTGCTTCATCAGGATATTATTTTACGAGAAGCATCTTCTTCATTGTTACAAATTCATTTGTTCTAAGCTCGTAGAAATAAATGCCACTTGTAAGATTACTACCGTTAAACTCAGCAATATATTTTCCTTCTTCTTTATGTTCATTAACAAGAGTCGCAACTACTTTGCCTAACACATCATAAATCTTTAAGGTTACTCTGCCTGCTTTGGGCGTCTGGTAACTTATTATCGTGGTTGGATTGAAAGGATTTGGATAATTTTGATTTAACGAAAATGAAGAGGGCTTTTCCTCATTGCTAGCTGTTTCCTTATTGGCGCCCTCTGCTCTTACAGTTACTACATCACTGTATAATGAGTAAAGATTCTGTGTATCTTTTACTCTTACACGATAGTTAGGTGTAAAATCACCGCCACCAGGGGCGTAAATATATGCATTGTCAATATAATATGAATTTGTAGTTGTGCCAAGTACAACCCAATTTGAACTTATACTTGGTACTTTTCTGGAAACTTCATATAGTGAAATACTTTCACCAGATTCATTTGGCGTCCATGAGATTTTTACAGGACCATTCAAGCCAGACGAACTGCTTAACTTAGGATTAATTGGTTTTGATGGGGAAGCATTAACCGCAGTATTAACATAAATATCTATTGAGTACGTTCCGCTGATTAAAGTATTAATTTTAAAACCAATTCCGGTCTGAGTCCCGTCTGCTTTTTTTGAAGTTGGACTACTCCACGGTGAGAAAACTTCATTGTAACCAATTTTAAATGCATCTTGTCCATGCCCAATACGTGCAAGGTAATCAATGGTCCCCCCAGTATTTGGATCTTCTATAAAAAACATTTCATTTGGCTCATAATATCCGCGTAAACTAAAAGGTATCATATCAGTTTCAGAATAACCATTAGCTCTATTAGCTAATCCTTTTTTATAAACTGGTAAAGAGTCAGGATAAAAACTAGCTAAGGTCAATTTATTAACAGTCCAATCGTATCTTCCATTTGCTGGTACAAGCCACATCCAATTTGGTGTATTACCATTAGAAGAAGATGCTCTATCCTGTCTAATTATATATAAACCTTTTTCATTTTGATCGCTTGAACAGTTATCCCAATAAGAATTTCTTTGATGGTTTTCGATGTAGAAATATTGGTTAGTGGCTGCATTTATTTCTATCTTGTAACCTATACCTGTAGTAATAAAATCGGGTAGTGTAGCGTTTGTAATTGTTTGTGTTGAACTTGTAACTGGTGTAAGATTACACCATCCAAGCCTGTATCTTTCATATGAATTTGCCATATAGGATCTTATTTCATAACCTGAAAGCATTGCCCAGAATGCATGACCATTATGATATTCATTTCCTCCCAGTAAATAATGAGCAAATTCATGGATGCTAAAACGGAACATATCTGCATTAAACCAATCCGTCATAGTTGCACCTGATCCCCCTGGTGTTTTAGCTGGAACATTTGGCCAAAAACCTGTTTTAATTGTTCTAGCTCCACCATCTACCGATATGTCACCACCATAACCTAAATCACCATAACGATTCAATTCTAATTTATCCATAATAATTTTAACAGAATCTGTAGGTACTGTAGGCCATTCATGAGCAATATTTCTCCAAATTATAAACACCATGTCAACAATTCCATCCGGGCTATTAATATGTTTCCATGTAGAATCGAAATCCCAATTATCAAATTGTGCAAAATCCCAGGTTGGATCTGCGTCTAATTGCTGAATTATTTCCTTATGAATATCAAATCTTTTTTTGTTATTAGCTAAATACCAGCTCCTGTTCTGCGGTGTTATTACAGAAACAGTTTTTCCAATAAATTTTAGTTTATTAAAAGACATTTCATTAAAGTAATGTGTCATGGAACCTTGTGTTGGTGTACTGCTCCAGGTTTGATCTACCCAACCATTCATATTAGCCGGTCCTTGTCCTTTAGTCCATCCAACATTTGTAGTATCATACATATCATCTTTAAATTGTGCAAAAATAAATAAGGCTTTTATTGTACCCTCTGAAGGTAATAAATAACCT
The DNA here is from genome assembly GCA_026390815.1 of Ignavibacteriales bacterium. Taxonomy (NCBI): domain Bacteria; kingdom Pseudomonadati; phylum Ignavibacteriota; class Ignavibacteria; order Ignavibacteriales; species Ignavibacteriales bacterium. The sequence goes on from JAPLFH010000032.1 coordinate 114,942, forward strand.
CCCATTTGTCCGCTCCAGGTTGTTGTTACACCATAAGGAGCATTAGGAATTTCTTTTTCACCGCCAATGCTGGCAAAACTGTTAATTAACAAGAAAAGAATAAAAATAGGAATAAGAATCTTTTTCATTAAAATATCTCCGTGTTTTATTTATAGTTATTTAAGAAGGATCATTTTTTTACTTGAAGAATAACTGCCAGCGGTAATTCTGTATATATAAATACCGCTCGGCATATTATTCGCATTAAATTTTATTTCGTGAACACCTGAATTCTGATATTCATCAACTAATATTGATATTTCTTCACCTATTGGAGAATAAATTTTTATGTTTATTTTTTCAGGCTTACTAATTGAATACTTAATAGTTGTTGATGGGTTAAAAGGATTGGGAAAATTCTGATAGAGTTCATAAGAAACGGGGATTTCAAATTTATTATCAACAGAAGTGATAGTTCCTAAAGTATCACCATTAATAATACAACCCCGTAATACTTTTTGTGGTCCTGTTGCTTCATCATCAAATTCCATATATTCTCCCACTCCTTCAATTAAAGTCATAGTAAAACTTGCAAAAGAAAATTCGTTCACTACCGAATCTTGCTGATGAGCATAAAAAGTAATTTCCTTAACATGTCTTGTTTTGCCAAAGATTTGGGTGAGGTATTCGTCACTTACTTTTGCAGGTTTATATATATATATCGTGTCTCCTTCGTTTATAAAAAACCTTTTAGTAACGATCCAAGAATTTCCTTTGTTGGCATTAAGCTTATAATATAACCAGTTCATTGTGGAATCAACGGGTAACCAATAAACATTATAGTTTGTATCGATTCTAAAGTAAGGGTCAGTATTAGGAGCATAATAAATAAATTTGCTTCCATCAGTTAAGATTGAATCATTAACAATTTCATATCTCAATATCTCTGTCTTGCTATTATACTCCCAAACATTTCCAACTGAAGAAGGTAAAAAGTTATAAGGGTCTGGTTCTTGGGCAAAGACAAAGTGGGTTAAAAATGTTAACACTATAATTACTTTTTTCATATTTATACTCCAAAATAGGTAAAGGTGTTTGTTTCATCGCTATACTTCTATATTGACTTTTTCATTTTAGTTGCCACTTTTTATTTTATAAGTATCATTTTATTATAAGCAGAATATTTTCCTGCTGTTAATCGACAAAAGTATATTCCGCTTGGTAAATTAGCTGCATTAAAGTTGGTTTCATAAGTTCCAATATTCTGGTATTGATCTACCAGAATCTTAAGCTCTTCACCTATAAGAGAATAAATTAATAGCTTTACTTTTTCCAGTGTTGAAATAGAATATCTAATTGTAGTCGATGGATTAAAAGGATTAGGATAGTTTTGAAATAAACAAAAATTCTCCGGTTTTAATAAATCAGGCTTTTCTTCAACATCGGTAATTGTTCCATATTTAACACCATTTATTATACAGCCCATTAGCTGGTAATACTCAACTTCATTTCCCCACCATATCTTTCCAAAACCATCTGCAATATCTTCACGCCATGCCCAGGTATAAAATTGAGTTGACGTATCCTGCAGATCATTCTTTGAAAAATAATCGATGTAATATCCCTTAGTAATCACACCGAATACACTTGCAGTAAATTCACCCCAACAATGTCCCATATACCCGGCTTGCCTGAGAGTATCCCAAAGCATCCATTTGTCCCCTGGTTTCATTGGAAATTTGTAAAGTAATATGTCGATAGAATTAGGCCATTTTATAACACTATCCTGGTTTTTACTCACCTGATAACTCCACAAAATATCATTATTAGTATTCTTATTTAATAAAGGATTTAAAACTAATAGCAACTTACTGCTATCAGCTAATAAAGAATCTTTAACAATTACATCTTTAAAAATTCTTCCATTATCATATTTATACTGCCAGGCATTTCCAATTGCATGCGGAAAGTAATTTTCAGTTTGTTGTGCATAAACAATTGTTGTTATAAATATTATTAATACAGTTAATTTCTTTGCGTTCATAAGTATACCTTTGTTTTAAATATCTTAATAAAGAGATTTATACATATCTCTTTTGTTTTTAGTACTTGTTTCTACTTTAAATCAGCAAGTGTTATTTACTTCTTCACGCATAATGTGCTCCTTTTAATTACTTTAGGAAAAAATGCGGAGAATTATTATAATTGTATGTAAGTAAAAAGAAAGATACAGTCAGCCAGACTGCAAATACGAACATAGCAACTTTTTACCTGCATTTCTGCCGTTCAGGTACTGCAATTACCGGGATGGCTTTTAATTTTTAAATGGCAGCCGCTACATAATTTTTTATTAAGTATTTCTGTTCTGTATTAAGTAAGAAAAGTAAAGACAACAACTGAAACAGGAATAACAATTTTGTCTTTTATTGAAAGATATCTCTGGTTAGGCTTTTAAGTAAGAACCCCCGTGCTTTTATAACCAAAGGCAATTTACTATAGTTTTTTGGATAAAAATAATTTATTGGTCCTTCTGCTGCTGGTTTTGAGGTTTTTCCTTGTAAAGGTGTGGTAATTACCCGACAATAAACCAGTTTATGTTTTTAACCTATATAGGAGTCGCACAATGCATATGTGGGGAGAAATAAAATAGCTGGCTGAAACTAAACTTCAGCCTGCCAGTGTGTATTATTATTTTACAAGGATCATCTTTTTTGATGAGGTGTAATCGTTTGAACGCAGTTCATACAAATAAATTCCGCTTGTAAGTCCCGCTAAGCGGGAGCTTGCGTTGAACTCAACCGAGTATTTTCCCACATCTTTCCTTTCATCAACAAGTGTTGCTACTTCTTTGCCTAACACATCATAAATCTTTAAGGTTACTCTGCCTGCTTTGGGCGTCTGGTAATTAATTACAGTTGAAGGATTGAATGGATTGGGATAGTTCTGGGATAATCCGTAGTCATTTACAACTAAGTTCCCTTCGTATGTAATTTCCTGATCGCTTTCTTTCGGTAATGTGTTATTCACCGTGTAATGCTGTGCTATCAGATAATTACCTTTAACAGAATTATCCAGCACTAATCTTAACCTTACTATCCTATCACCAATGCCCGATGCTATTATCTTATATGAAGAGATTTTATTCTTCAGAAGATTGTTTTTATTGAAGGAAAGTTTATTAAACGAGCCAAGTACTTTTCCGTCATTATTATCTATCAACTCAACTTCAAAATCCGTACTCTTTTCATTGCCAAGCAGGGTTACCGCCTTAACAGAATCTGATGAGCCAAACATAGTGCTAAAGCTTAACTCCGATTTATCATTTAATGTGAATGGCTGGCTGGTTAAATATCCGGTGAACTCATTCCAACTATTAAAAGCTGTAGTTTCTTTCATCTCCTTAAAATCAACCGCCTGTCCATCTACGTTTATATCACCAAGCGCAAAGTAAATTGCAGTACTGTCATTATAAACAACCGCTTTCCTGCTTGAAGAGATAAAATCTTTTGTGCTTTCTTTACCAAGGCTTTCTACAGAATTTGATTTATTAAAACTATACGGAGATGATGTAGTTGATAATGTTATTCCAAACATACTGGTCCAACTGCTCCAGGTATCGCTGTTGCACACTTGTAGGTTTTTGCCTGTTATACCAAAGTTTCTAATGTTAGAAAATGAAGTGTTGCGGATATATTTGTTATAACTGCCGTTACTTTCAGTCCAGCCAATTACATAACCTGCGGCAGGTATATTTAAATTAATAACTGAATTATTTACTGAACTGCCGAATTCATAAATGGTTGAGAACCAAGTATTGTCGCTTTGTCTTGCACGCAGCAGGGTATGGGAAATGCCCATTTCGGTGTCTTCGCCAACCCAAGTTAATCTTGGTGTACCATCCGGCAATACAATTATTGAAGGATATGAGTTTTTCAGATATGCGCTTCCCGACGAAGCTTCTGAGAGATAGGAACATTGGATACCTGAATAATAAATAAGTTGTTCATATTTAATTTTTGAACCTCCTGTTACATTTTGTTGCCAGACTAAATGAAATACAGTTGCTCCGGCATCTAAGGCTTGCTTACATACACTTATCGCAGGGTTTAAACTGGAATTATCAGTTCCCGTTACAATTGTAGCAGCGGAAGTCCAGGAGGTATAATTGCCCGCACGGTAATAAAGCCCGGCAGTACCTTCTTTCCAAACAACAACAATTTTATTTAATGCACCCCAGCTTCCACATACTACCGGTGTTGCATTATTACTTGAGTAGGAATTTGCCGATGCATACACAACATCATTGAACAGGATATTTCCACTAACATCCAATTTCTTTACCTTAATACTATAGGTAGTGCCGGTCTTTAGTTGATAAGTTACAAGTATGGCAGGTGTACTACCTAATACAAAATCAATTGAGGGACTTTTTGCTTCTGGTCCTTCATCAACAGGAGCATTATTTACAATTGTCCAGTTTGCGCCATCATCTACGCTTTTTTCAAGCCATATCCTGTTCATACTTTCATAAACTTTATAAAGAGTTCCATCTAAATTAACAAACTTCCGTTGGCTGGGATTAGAGAAAGCGTTTTGATTGTTTGTAAGATTAGTGCCTTTTAAGTTTGCAGTTACAATTGCACCACTACCTTTAAATACTATGGGTGTTTCCAAATTGTAAGGTTGCTTAATATCTGCTAAAGCAGAATTATTAACACTCCAAGAACTAAGATAGAATTTGTGTGTTTTACCTGTTTGCGAAAGATATATATCCTGTGATGAAGATTTGATACTATAAGGAATCTTGTTGGAATAGGGATCTTGATTTAAAAAAATACCATTATAGTGTATCCCGCTACTTGTAGTAGTATTAATGTTCAAAACTAATGGAGTGCTATAGGAATAGAATATTCCATCATTGCCTCTGTTACGAAAATTATTCCCATAGTTTGCATCTGCGTAATCATAAATCCACGGGTCTTTAAATTCAACATTTCCATTATATTGGTTGCACTCAGGCAAATAAGAATTAATTGTTAAATCTCCTGATGTTACATTGCCAAAATATGATGCAACAGTGCCGTAAGTTCCATCAATGGAAAAAGAACCATGATTAATTATTTTATTGTCACTGCCCCAATTATTAAATTTCTCTGTTAAATTAAGTAATGATTGAGATGCTTTGAAAGTTTCAATAAAATTTTTATAACAATCAAATTTTGTTGTTTGTATTGGGTATGATACAAAACTTTGGTTCTCCCAATGGCCCAATGTTGAACCGGTCATTCTGGAACCATTTGCATAATATTGATCTATAGATATCTCGACTAATCCTATTGCATCATAAAAAGCATTATTAGATAAACTAGTCCCTGAATTTGGACAAACTGGCATAGTATGAACACCTATTGCATAACCAGTTGCTTCGTCAATTATTGGACTTCCTGAATTTCCACTTTCTGTATCAGTATAATAAGATATTGCATTCTCTGTCGCCGAATATTGATAAAAATTAGCTGAAGCTGTTTGCTGTATGTAAGCAGAAGAACCATCATCTACACCATAACCAGTAATCCTAATAGTAGTTGGGTTATATTTTCTGTCAATATTTAAATATGTACCGTATTGTTCAATTGGATATTTTCCAGTTCCGGAATTTGGGTAAACAGTAAATACCGCCCAGTCCTTTCCCGCAATAGGATTACCACTCATATCTCCAGTATCTTGCTTCTGAATACTTGTGGCATTGATGGTATAAATATCAGCCGGATTAGATGGATGAACTATTATCTTATCGGTGTTCGAAAAAGGTACATTAAATTCCAGGGTTAAATTGTCCGGCCCATTTTTAAAACAATGACCTGCCGTAACAAACTTATTATTTTTTGTTGCCCACGCTGTACCAACCACGCTATTACCTCTTACAATACGACCTATTGCATTATTATAAGAAGGGACACGTTCATCAGTTCCGCAAATAGAG